>NZ_LZKC01000471.1:0-10225 GCF_001672685.1 Mycobacterium sp. E2462 | reverse complement strand
GACCGCGTGGTCGACGAAACGGACCGTGCCGGAACGGGTTTCCTGGCGCAGCTATGCCAGGACTGGGAGGCCGCGACGCTGCCGGCCCAGTACGGCGGCGCCCGGGTGGTGCTGGCCCGCACCGGGCTGGTGTTCTCCCCCGCGGGCGGCGCGTTGGGGAGGCTGCGGCCCCTGTTCCGCGCCGGCCTGGGCGCCCGGCTGGGTAACGGCCGTCAGTACATGTCGTGGATCACGCTGGAGGACGAGGTGCGGGCGTTGCTGTTCGCGATCGCTGACCCGTCGTTGTCCGGCCCGGTCAACATGACCGGGCCCGCGCCGGTGACCAACGCGGAGTTCACCACGTCGTTCGGGCGGGCGGTCAACCGCCCGACGCCGTTGATGGTTCCCGGTTTCGCCGTGCGCACGGCGCTGGGCGAATTCGCCGACGAGGGCCTGCTCATCGGGCAGCGCGCGATTCCGTCGGCGCTGGAGCGGGCCGGGTTCGAGTTCCACCACAACACCATCGGCGAGGCGCTGAGCTACGCGACCGCCAGCCGCGACCACGACTAGCGACGCGGCGGCGCCCGGCCGCGCCCCGGCGGGTACCGTCGCGGAAATGATCGAGTCCATCCGGTCGAGCCAGGCGTTGATCGACGTCCGCCAGCTCGGCACCGTCGACTACACCGACGCCTGGCGGCAGCAGCGGGACCTGGCCGACGCCCGCGTGACCGGCGGCACGGACACGCTGCTGGTGCTGGAGCACCCCCCGGTCTACACCGCGGGCCGGCGCACCGAGGCGCATGAACGGCCGCTGGGCGGCGCCGCGGTCATCGACACCGACCGCGGCGGCAAGATCACCTGGCACGGCCCCGGCCAACTGGTCGGCTACCCGATCATCGGCCTGACCGAGCCGCTCGACGTGGTCAACTACGTCCGCCGGCTGGAAGAGGCGCTCATCAAGGTGTGCGCGGACCTGGGCCTGGCGACCGTGCGGGTGCCGGGCCGGTCCGGCGTCTGGGTGCCGGGCGGCCAGGGCGATTCCGGCCGGCCCGACCGCAAGATCGCGGCCATCGGCGTGCGGGTGTCGCGCGCGACCACGCTGCACGGCTTCGCGCTCAACTGCGACTGCGACCTCGACGCGTTCACTGCCATCGTGCCGTGCGGCATCAGCGACGCCGGGGTGACGTCGCTGTCGGCGGAGCTGCACCGCCGGGTGAGCGTCGACAGCGTCCGCACGCTCGTCGCCGACGCCGTCTGCGACGCCCTCGACGGCGTCCTGCCGGTGCAGGACCACGACCGCGCCGCGGGCGTAGCATCGGCTCTGTGACTGTCGCACCCGAAGGCCGCAAACTGCTGCGCCTGGAAGTGCGCAACGCGCAAACGCCCATCGAGCGCAAGCCACCCTGGATCCGGGTGCGGGCGCGAATGGGCCCCGAGTACACCGCCCTGAAGGGCCTGGTCAAGCGCGAGGGCCTGCACACCGTCTGCGAGGAAGCGGGCTGCCCCAACATCTTCGAATGCTGGGAGGACCGCGAGGCGACCTTCCTGATCGGCGGCGACCAGTGCACCCGGCGGTGTGACTTCTGCCAGATCGACACCGGCAAGCCCGCCGAGCTGGATCGCGACGAGCCGCGCCGTGTCGCCGACAGCGTCCACGCGATGGGCCTGCGGTACGCCACGATCACCGGGGTGGCGCGCGACGACCTGCCCGACGGCGGGGCCTGGCTCTACGCCGAGACGGTGCGCGCCATCAAGGAGCTCAACCCGTCGACCGGGGTCGAGCTGTTGATCCCCGACTTCAACGGCGAGCCCGCGCGCCTGGCCGAGGTGTTCGAGTCCCGCCCGGAGGTGCTGGCGCACAACGTCGAGACGGTGCCGCGCATCTTCAAGCGCATCCGCCCGGCATTCACCTACCGGCGCAGCCTCGACGTGCTGACCTCGGCCCGCGACGCCGGACTGGTCACCAAGAGCAACCTGATCCTGGGCCTCGGCGAGACCCCCGACGAGGTCCGCACTGCGCTGGCCGACCTACACGACGCCGGCTGCGACATCATCACCATCACCCAGTACCTGCGGCCGTCGGCGCGGCATCACCCGGTGCAGCGCTGGGTGCGGCCGGAGGAATTCGTCGAGTTTGCGCGGCACGCCGAGGAGCTTGGCTTCGCGGGTGTGCTGGCCGGGCCGTTGGTGCGGTCGTCCTACCGGGCGGGCCGGCTCTACGAGCAGGCCGCGCGCAGCCGCGCCTCGGACGCCCCGGCGTCGTAACCGCCTTCGGTGCCGGGGCGCGCGGCGCCCTACGTATTCTTTGACTATGGCTAAATCCCGCACCGCCGCTGAGAACAAGGCCGCCCGCGCCGAGGCGCAGGCCGCCCGCAAGGCCGCCGCGCGGGAGCGCCGCGGCCAGCTGTGGCAGGCCTTCAACATCCAGCGCAAGGAGGACAAGCGCCTCCTGCCGTACATGATCGGCGCCTTCGTCCTGATCGTGGCAATCGCGGTGGCGGTCGGGGTGTGGGCCGGCGGCCTGACGATGATCACCGTGATCCCGCTCGGCGTGCTACTGGGCGCACTGGTGGCGTTCATCGTCTTCGGCCGCCGAGCGCAGAAATCCGTCTACAGCAAGGCCGAGGGCCAAACCGGCGCCGCCGCATGGGCTCTGGACAACCTGCGCGGCAAATGGCGGGTCACCCCGGGGGTGGCGGCCACCGGCCACTTCGACGCGGTGCACCGGGTGATCGGCCGGCCCGGCGTGATCCTGGTGGGCGAGGGCACGTCGTCGCGGGTGCGGCCGCTGCTGGCCCAGGAGAAGAAGCGCACGGCACGGCTGGTCGGCGAGGTGCCGATCTACGACGTGATCGTCGGCAACGGCGACGACGAGGTTCCGCTGGCCAAGTTGGAGCGCCACCTGACCCGGCTGCCGGCCAACATCACGGTCAAGCAGATGGACTCGCTGGAGTCCCGGCTGGCCGCGTTGGGGTCGCGCGCCGGCGCGGCGGTGCTGCCGAAGGGCCCGCTGCCCAACGCCGGGAAGATGCGGGGCGTGCAGCGCACGGTCCGCCGCCGCTAGGCCGGCGCCCGCCCCGCGGTCAGCGCCGGACCACCGCCGTGGCCGTCAGCCGGTCCTGCAGGCCGCGGCCGTCGTAGTCGGTGAACAGTGCCGGGACCACCGTGCCGACCAGCGCACCGCGCACCACCGCGCGGCCGAGGCCGACCCCCAGGCCCCCGTCCAGCGGCACCACCCGCAGGCGCAGCGCGAGCTGACCGGGCGTGAAGCCGAACAGCCGCAGCGAGACCACCCCGAGCACGAACCAGATGAGCAGCACCGCGGTCGACAGCATGCTGCCGGAGAACATTCCGATGCGCAGGGCCAGGGCCGCCAGGCCGTAAGCGATGAACCAGTCGACGGCCAGCGCGCCCAGCCGGCGCCCCATCGGCGCGAGCGAGCCGGACCCGCTGGGCGGCAACCCCAGGCCGTGACCGGGATAGTCCGACGGTGCGTCGGGCATCACGCGGTCAGGCCCGGACCGGGCGCCGCCGACAGCCGGGCAGAGTATGCGGAGAGGCCTGTGCGACCGCATACCGGACCAGATACGATTCTGCGGTTCATGGCCTCACAATAAAGCCCGCCGGGCAGGCGGCTTCGATTGCGGGCCCATGGGTCGCGTAACGTGCGCGCAACACCGGGTTGACCGGCGGGCAACATCGGCTCCATAGCGTCGGCCGCGGATCTCACCAAGTAAAGGAGCATGTCTGTGACGGAAACGACGCCCGACGACGTCTTCAAGCTCGTCAAGGACGAGAACGTCGAGTTTGTCGATGTCCGGTTCTGTGATCTGCCGGGCATCATGCAGCACTTCACGATTCCGGTTTCGTTCTTTGACGAGAGCGTCTTCGAGGACGGCCTGGCCTTCGACGGCTCGTCGATTCGCGGATTCCAGTCGATCCACGAGTCCGACATGCTGCTGCTTCCCGACCCGCAGACCGCGCAGATCGACCTGTTCACCGAGGCGAAGACGCTGAACCTCAACTTCTTCGTGCACGACCCCTTCACCCTCGAGCCGTACTCCCGCGACCCGCGCAACGTCGCCCGCAAGGCCGAGAACTACCTGATCAGCACCGGCGTCGCCGACACCGCCTACTTCGGCGCCGAGGCCGAGTTCTACATCTTCGACTCGGTCAGCTTCGACTCGCGCACCAACGGTTCCTTCTACGAGGTGGACGCGATCTCCGGCTGGTGGAACACCGGCTCGCCCAACGAGATCGACGGCAGCCCGAACCGCGGCTACAAGGTTCGCCCCAAGGGCGGCTACTTCCCCGTCGCGCCCGTCGACCACTACGTCGACCTGCGCAGCAAGATGCTGAGCAACCTGATCAAGGCCGGCTTCAGCCTGGAGAAGGGCCACCACGAGGTGGGCACCGGCGGCCAGGCCGAGATCAACTACAAGTTCAACACGCTGCTGCACGCGGCCGACGACATGCAGCTGTACAAATACATCGTCAAGAACACCGCGTGGGCCAATGGCAAGACCGTCACCTTCATGCCCAAGCCGCTGTTCGGTGACAACGGCTCGGGCATGCACACCCACCAGTCGCTGTGGAAGGACGGCAGCCCGCTGATGTACGACGAGACGGGCTACGCGGGCCTGTCCGACACCGCCCGCCACTACATCGGCGGCCTGCTGCACCACGCGCCGTCGCTGCTGGCCTTCACCAACCCGACCGTGAACTCCTACAAGCGGCTGGTTCCGGGTTACGAGGCCCCGATCAACCTGGTGTACAGCCAGCGCAACCGCTCGGCGTGTGTCCGGATCCCGATCACCGGCACCAACCCGAAGGCTAAGCGGCTCGAATTCCGTTGCCCCGACTCCTCGGGCAACCCGTACCTGGCGTTCTCGGCCATGCTGATGGCCGGCCTCGACGGCATCAAGAACAAGATTGAGCCGCAGGCGCCGGTCGACAAGGACCTCTACGAGCTGCCGCCGGAGGAGGCCGCGAACATCCCGCAGGCGCCGGTGCAACTGTCCGCGGTGATCGACCGGCTGGAAGAGGACCACGAGTACCTCACCGAGGGTGGCGTGTTCACGCCCGACCTGATCGAGACGTGGATCAACTTCAAGCGCGAGAACGAGATCCTGCCGGTCCAGATCCGGCCGCACCCTTACGAGTTCGCGCTGTACTACGACGTTTAAAGCAGTCTAAGCGCGTTTGACGACGAGGCCGCCCGCGGGGAAACCCGCGGGCGGTTTCGCTGTGTAGGCCGCTATTTCTTTCGCGGAAGGCGTTTTTCGAATTCGGTGACGACCAGGCGCGCGACGTCGACGAGCTTGACGTTGGCGTCTTGCGAGGCGCGACTGAGCAGTGCGAACGCCTGCAGGCCGGTCAGGCCGTCGCGGTGCATCAGGATGCCTTTGGCCTGCCCGATCATGTCGCGGCTGGCGAGCGCGGCCTGCGCGCCCTCCTCCGCGGCGGCGCCCGCCATCGCGACCGCCGCATGTTGCGCCAGGATCTCGCCGATCGCCAGCGACTCCTCGGTGAACATGTCCGGATCGGGCCCATACAGGTTCAAGGTGCCCAACGCCCCGCGATCGACGAAGAGCCGAAACGACAGCATGCACCGCACCCCGCGGTCGGTGGCCGCGGCCACAAAACGGGGCCAACGGGCCTCGCGTTCCAAGTTCGGGATCGCGATGGTCCGTTCGTCGGCCAGCGCGCTGATGGCGGGCCCCTCGCCGAGGTCGCTCTGCAACCGGTCAAGGTCGCGGGCGACGTCGTCCGACGGCGCCTCCGAGGTCACGCTTTTACCGCGCACCAACGAGATGCCGGCCCAACTGATGCCGGGCATGATGTGGACGCCCGCGCCGACGATGATTTTGAGCAGGGCCTGCGAGTCCGATTCGGACTGCATCTGCACGGCAAGGTCACCCAGCAGCGCGGCGACGGTCGTCGAGGGATCTGTGTTCAAGGATCAACATCTTCTTCGGGAGAGGCGCCAGGGCTGCTGGCGCTGTCGACAACGTTTTTCGTTGTCATACCCTCACGGTCACGCGATTAATCTCGCCCCGCCACCGGTCGAGCGCGGCCGCCCCGGCGACGTCGGCCGCGGGCCGTGCCGCCAGCGCGCCTGCTGCGTCGCGTCCTCCTCGGCGACCCGGTGCGCAATCCCCGCCGCCACGGCCGCGTGATCAGGCCGCTCAAGCCGGTCGTCAGCAGCGCCGCTACCTCGAGTGACCGCAGCCGGTATTCGTGGGTCGCGTCGGCCACGCGCAGGCGTCGACGTCCGCGCTGGCGCCCGATCCGCCGCCGGTGAACACGCCGTAGTCGGGCCCGTTGGTCGCGGTGTAGGTGGCGCCGCCCCCCTGGGCGTCGCCCCCGGAGCTCACCACCGTCACCGACCAGCGGGCAGCTTCCAGCGCCGTCTTGTAGGCATTCACGACGTCGGTCGGTGACCCGTTGACCAGAAAGTGCAGATGAATCCCGTTGTCCGGCAGAGGATCCGGGCCGTCGGTCCGCGCGGTGCCGGCCGGCGTGGGGATCAGCGAGCGCAGGTCGGGGCCGGGGTCGCCGGTCGCGATCGCCGGCGACACCGTGGTGGTGAAGGTCTTGGTGGGTGGTCCCGTGCTGGTGGTCGAGGTGCCGGGGTTCGGCGACCCGTTGCAGGCGGTGAGCAGGGCGAGCAACGCCGCGGCGGCGCCGCCGGTGTGCACCGAACGCTTCATCGTTGCGCCTTTCCGTCGAGCCCGAGGTCTTTGCGGAACCGCCGCATGCCGTCGATCTTGTCGGCCAGCGGCGCGTCGCGCTCGGTGTAGAACATCCACGGCATGGTGATGATGCCGGTGATGCCCGCCTCCTCGGCCCGCCGGTAGTCAGCGCTGGTGAAGGCGTCGGTCAGCGGGGTCAGCACCGTGAAATCGTCCATGGGCAAACCCAATTCGCTGCGCATCTCGCGCAGCCGGCCGACGGCCTCGACGGCACGCTCGGTAGTGATCAGGTCGCCGATCCAGCCGTCGTTGCGCGCGGCCCGCCGCAGTGCCGCCTCGCTGAGCCCGCCGACGTACACCGGTATCGGCGGCGGGGTGGGTTGCATCTCGAGGCGCGGAGCCCGGTAGAACTCGCCGTCGAATTGCCTCCATCCCGGCCGCCACAGCGTCCGCAGCAACGCGAGGATCTCATCGGTGCGCTTGCCGCGCGCCTCGAACCGCTCGCCCATCAACGCGAATTCCTCGCGGCACCACCCGACGCCGACGCCGAGTTCCACCCGGCCCGCCGCCAGAACCGCTGCGGTGCCAATGGCTTTGGCCGCCGAGTACGGGTTGCGCATCGCGGGGATGTACACGGTGTTGACGAACCGCAGTCGTTCGGTGACCTGCGCCAGGGCCCCGATGAGCACCCACGGGTCGGGCCAGTCGGTGAATGGCTGCCAGCGCCGTTGCCCGTCCTTGGTGTAGGGATAGGGGGTGTCCAGCGTTTCGAAATTGACGACGTGGTCGGGAATCCCGATGCCGTCGTAACCCAATTCGTCTGCAGCGCGGGCGATCTCGATGATCTCCCGGGTGTTCAGGAATGCGCTGCTGATGTAGAACTTCACCTTAAGATTCCCGCGCCCACGCCGGTTCGATGAAGACCCCCTGGGCCTCGACGGTCACCCCGTCGGCGTCCGAGATGGTGCCGCGCGCAAACACTTTGACGCCCTCCGCGCGGTCTATCCAGGCGTCGCAGCGCAGCGGGCCCAGGGGCGTGCCACGCAGGTACTTCACACTGATGGTTCCGGTGTAGCGCGCCTTCGACAGCCCCTCGCTGGCCGCCTCGCCGAGCAGGTGGTCGAGGATCAGCGCGCTGACGCCGCCGTGCACCAGGCCGGGCGGACCCTCGTAGGCGCAACCGAGGACGAACTCGCTCGAGCAGCGCCCGTCGCCGTCGTGGCGGACGACGACCGGCGGGGCGATCGGATTGCACAGGCCCACAACGGCGTTGCCCAGCGGGAGTGTGCGGCCCTCGACGCGAAAGCTCACCCCGACCGGCCTGGTCCGTTGGCGCAGCAGCTCGGTGACGGCCTGGATCTTGGCCCGCGCCTCGGTGACGACGTCGTCGTCGGCCTCGGTCAGGATGGTGGCCTCGATGAGTTCGCGCACCGCACCGGCCAACGGCGCGTACAGCCCCTGCACCCGGTCGGCTTCCGCCGTACTCAACGGATGGAACATCGCGTCGTAGGCGCCGGCCGTCTCGCTCAACTGCCGAACACCTTGCGTACCACCGCTTTGGCCCGACGCGTCACCCGCAGATAGTTGTCCAAGAACTCACTTCCATCGTCGTTCGGCCAGCCGGCGGCGACCGCGACGGCGTTGAGTTGGCGGCCCGGTCCGGGCAGTTGGTCGGTGGGCTTGCCGCGCACCAGCACCAGCGCGTTGCGGGCCCGGGTGGCGGTCAGCCACGCCTGTCGCAGCAGGTCCACCTCGTCGGCGGGCACCAGGCCCGCCTGCTCGATCGCGTCGAGGGACTGCAACGTCGACGTGTTATGCAGGGCGGGGATGTCGTGGGCGTGCAGCAGCTGCACCAGCTGCACCGTCCACTCGACGTCCGCCAGGCCGCCGCGCCCCAGCTTGGTGTGCGTGTTGGGGTCGGCGCCGCGCGGCAGCCGCTCGGCGTCGACGCGGGCCTTGATGCGGCGGATCTCGCGCACCGCCTCCGCGGACACGCCGTCGGCCGGGTACCGCGTCTTGTCGGCCATCAGCAGGAAGCGCTGCCCCAGCTCGGGGTCGCCGGCGACGGCGTTGGCGCGCAGCAAGGCCTGGATCTCCCAGGGTTGCGCCCACTGCTTGTAGTAGGCGGCGTAGGAGGCCAGGGTGCGCACCAGCGCGCCGCTGCGCCCCTCGGGCCGCAGGTTGGCGTCGACCTCCAGCGGCGGGTCGACGCTCGGGGTGCCCAGCAGCGCGCGGACCTGCTCGGCGATCAGCGTCGACCAGCGCACCGCCACGGAATCCTCGACGCCGTCGGCGGGCTGGCAGACGAACATCACGTCGGCGTCGGAGCCGTAACCCAACTCCGCGCCGCCCAGCCTGCCCATGCCGATGACGGCGATGGTGGCGGGCGGTTTGCCGTCCTCGGGAAGGTTGGCCCGGGTCAACGCGTCCAGCGAGGCCTGCAACACCGCCACCCACACCGAGGTGAGCGCCTGGCACACCTCGGTGACCTCGAGCATCCCCAGCAGGTCCGCGGACCCGACGCGGGCCAGCTCGCGGCGCCGCAGGGTGCGCGCGGCGGCGATCGCGCGCACCGGGTCCGCGTGACGGCCGGCCGAGGCGATCAGCGCGCGCGCCACGGAGGCGGGATCGGTGGCGAGCAACTTGGGACCGCCCGGCGCGTCGCCGAAGTCCTGGATGACCCGCGGGGCGCGCATCAACAGGTCCGGCACGTAGGCGGAGGTGCCCAGCACGTGCATCAGCCGGCGGGCGACCGCGGGTTTGTCGCGCAGCGTGGACAGATACCAGCTCTCGCCGGCCAGCGCCTCGGACAGCCGCCGGTAGGCCAGCAGCCCGCCGTCGGGATCGGGGGCATACGACATCCAGTTCAGCAGCCGGGGCAACAGCACCGACTGCACGCGACCCCGGCGGCCGCTGTGGTTGACCAGCGCCGACATGTGGGTGAGCGCGGTCTGCGGCCCCTCGTAGCCGAGGGCGGCGAGCTGCCGCTCGGCGGCCGCCGACGTCATGCCGTGCGCGAGCTCCAGGCTGGCGGGGCCGATCGACTCCAGCAGCGGCTGGTAGAAGAGCTTCGCGTGCAGCTGCGAGACGCGCAGGTTCTGGTGGCGCAGCTCCTCGCGCAGCACCCCCGCCGCGTCGTGGCGCCCGTCCGGCCGGATGTGGGCGGCTCGCGCGAGCCAGCGCACCGCCTCGTCGTCGTCGGGTTCGGGCAGCAGGTGGGTGCGCTTGAGCCGCTGCAGCTGCAGCCGATGCTCGAGCAACCGCAGGAACTCGTACGACGCGGTTAGGTTGGCCGCGTCCTCGCGGCCGACGTAGCCGCCGCGGCCCAGCGCGGCCAGCGCGTCCACCGTCGACGCCACATGCAGCGCATCGTCGCTGCGGCCATGCACCAACTGCAGCAGCTGCACGGCGAACTCGACGTCGCGCAGCCCGCCGCTGCCGAGCTTGATCTCGCGGCCGCGGACGTCGGCGGGCACCAGCTGCTCGTGCTGGCGGCGCTCGACCTGGCCGCCACGGTCGAGGACGAACCCGTGGTGCCGTTCACCGAAGTG
>NZ_LZKC01000470.1:0-3373 GCF_001672685.1 Mycobacterium sp. E2462 | reverse complement strand
ACCGGCAACAGCGCCGCCCGCGCGGCCTCCAGGCGCGCGGCAGCCTCGGGTTTGCGCCTGCTCCACCGCGCCGGCGGCGGCGGCCCGTTCGGGGGCTCCGCGTCCGGGGGCGGGTCGTCGTTGCGGCGGGCGGCCTCCAGCGCGCCCAGCCAGGTCGCGGCGCTGCGCCGCTGGTTGCGGCCGCCGAACACCGGCAAGGCGACCAGCTCGTCGATGGTCTTCGGGTCGGCGAGGGCGGCGTCGACGATCGCGGAGTCCGGCAGGATGCGCCGCGGCGCGATGTCGCGGCGCTGCGCGATGCGGTCGCGGGTGGTCCACAGCTCGCGGACCGCGGCCAACGCGCGCCGGTCGCGCACCCGGTGGATGCCCGACGTGCGGCGCCACCGGTCCCGCCGCGGCGCGGCCTCCCGGGTGCCCGCATCCCGCAAGTACTCGAATTCCTGTGCGGCCCAATCGGTTTTGCCTTGGTCGGCCAGCACCTGCGCGATGGCCGCGCGCAGCTCGATCAGCAGTTCCACGTCCAGGGCCGCATAGTTGAGCCACTCGATCGGCAGGGGGCGCTTGGACCAGTCGGCGGCGCCGTGGCCCTTGGCCAGCCCGAAGCCCAGCAGCCGCTCGACCATGGTCGCCAGGTTGACCCGCTCGAACCCGGCCAGCCGCCCGGCGAGTTCTGTGTCGTACAGGGCCGGCGGGCGCAGGCCCACCTCCGCCAGGCACGGCAGGTCCTGGTCGGCGGAGTGCAGGATCCACTCGTCGGTCGCCAGCACCTCGGCGACCGGCCGCAGCGCGTCCAGCGGCGCCGAGCCGTGGCTGACCGGGTCGATCAGCACCGT
This sequence comes from Mycobacterium sp. E2462, assembly GCF_001672685.1. NCBI lineage: Bacteria > Bacillati > Actinomycetota > Actinomycetes > Mycobacteriales > Mycobacteriaceae > Mycobacterium > Mycobacterium sp. E2462. Next base: position 2,540 of record NZ_LZKC01000470.1, on the reverse strand, counting down.
GCCGGCGCCGGCGCGCCGAATCTGGATCAGGTACGCGCGGTTGGAGTAACGAAACCCCGACGCCCGCTCGGCGTCCACCGCGAACGGGCCCCGACCGCCGGCCAGGAACGCCGCCGCGGCCGCGATCTCGTCGACGGACACCGACAGGTCGGGGACGCCGTCGGACGGGTGCGGCAGCGGCGTGGGCTCTTCTTCGGTGCTGTCGGCCCCGTCGGCTGCCGAGTCGCACATGTCAGGCGCGTGACCGTGAGCTCAGGTCGGTGACGCCCGCCGGCGGCAGCCCGGCGGCGTGTTCGAGCACCTCGCAGAACGCCTCGACGTGCGGGCCGACGGCCGGGGTGAGCGCGGTCCACGACGCCCGCAGCTCCAGCTGGTGAGCACGCGGCGGGCCAGAGATGTCGCCGTAGCGCACCGACGTGGTGGCGGTGACGGTGCCGCCGAGGGCCGTGACGTGTTCCATGCGGGACTCGAGCGCTTCCACCAGCCAGCTCCAGGCCACCTCCGGCAGCAGCGGGTCGACCGCCTCGCTGGAGTCCAGGTCGGCCTGAATGTAGGCGACCATGCGGATGGTGCCGTCCCAGGCGTCGGCGCCCTCGGGGTCGTAGAGCAGGATCAACCGCCCGAACGCGTCGCCGTCGGAACGTTCCGGGACGATCTCGCGGTCGGGGTGTTTCACCTCCGCGCCGAGGGCGTAGCTGTGCGGGGCGAGGCGTTGCGGCGGCCGGATGGGGCCAAGCTCGATCTCCGGCCGCACGGTGACGGCGTTCATCGCCGCTACCGCCTCGCGGAAGGGGGCCGGTTCTGTCGAGGTCACTTGGCGCCGCTCCTGTTCATCGCGGCCGCTCTGCTGGGACGCGGGGCGGGTCACAGCGTCCGACGCTAGACCCATCGGCCGACACGCGGTATCAGGCGCGCCGCGCCGCGCGCGCGTCGCGACCAACCCGTTACCAGGCCTCGCCCGGACCGTATCGAGGCTGCTCAGGTGGCCGATCCGCCCGTGAATCGGGCCGGGCGCTTCTCGCGGTGCGCCGCCAACCCCTCCTGCACGTCGGGCCCGCTGAAGCTGAGGAACTCCAGGCCCAGCGACGTCTCGAACGCGGGCGCGAACTGCCGATACCAGTGGTTGAGGCTGTGCTTGGTCCAGCGGATCGCGTTCTGCGCGCCCCGGGCCAGGTCCTCGGCGATGCGCGTCGCGGTCGCCAGCACGTCGTCGTCGTCGACGCAGGTGGACACCAGGCCGATGCGCTCGGCCTCCTCGCCCAGCAGCGTGTCGCAGGTCAACAGGTAGTACTTGGCCTTGGCCATGCCGACCAGCAGCGGCCAGCAGATCGCGGCGTGGTCGCCGGCGGCCACCCCCAGCTTGGTGTGCCCGTCGATCAGCTTGGCGGTGCGCCCCGCCACCGAGATGTCCGCGAGCAGCGCCACCACCAGGCCGGCGCCGACGGCGGGGCCGCGGATCGCCGAGACGACGGGCTTGTCGAAGTTGACCATGTTGAGCACCAGGTCGCGGGCCTCCCGCATGATGCGCATCCGGCCCTCGAAGTCGCCGATGGTCTCGGCGATCAGATCGAAGCTGCCGCCGGACGAGAAGGCCTTGCCCTCGCCGCGCACCAGGACCACCCGCACCTCGGGGTCGCGCGCGATCGCCGGCCACACGTCGGCGAGGTCGCGGTGCAGTTGCGGGCCCACCGAGTTCAGGCCCGGGGCGTCCAACACCACCGTCAGCACCCCGTTGTCGCCGCGTTCGAAGCGCAGGCTGGGGAACTCGTCGTAGCTGACGGGGGGGTGAGTGACTGGCATCCCGGCTCCTGGGGTCGACGCTCGCTGCGGTCGTCGATACTACGCAGCCGGCCGTCATGGCAGCATTGAGGCCGATGGATAGTCCTTCGCGCACTCGGCGCGACCTCCCCGAGTCGCCCTATCTGGCCGCCGTCACCGGGCGCAAACCCAGCCGGGTCCCGGTGTGGTTCATGCGCCAGGCCGGCCGCTCGCTGCCCGAGTACCGGGCGCTGCGCGCCCAGACCGACATGCTGTCGGCCTGTTTCGACGCCGCGCTGGTCTGCGAGATCACCCTGCAGCCGGTGCGCCGGCACGGCGTCGACGCGGCGATCCTGTTCTCCGACATCGTGGTGCCGCTGTTGGGCGCCGGCGTCGACCTCGACATCGTCGCGGGCGTCGGGCCTGTCATCGCGTCCCCGGTGCGCACGGCCGCCGACGTCGACGGGCTCAAACCCCTTGACGGGCAGCGGGTTGCGCCGGTCGCCGACGCCGTCGCGCTGCTGGTGGCCGCGCTGGGCGACGTGCCGCTGATCGGGTTCGCGGGGGCGCCGTTCACCCTGGCGTCCTATCTGATCGAGGGCGGCCCCAGCCGCCACCACGCCCGCACCAAGGCGATGATGCTGGCCGACACCGACACCTGGCACGCGCTGCTGGACAAGCTGGCCGACATCACCATCGGTTTCCTGCGGGCGCAGCTCGACGCCGGGGTGGACGCGATTCAGGTCTTCGACTCGTGGGCCGGGACCCTGGCGCTGCCCGAC
>NZ_LZKC01000469.1:0-13217 GCF_001672685.1 Mycobacterium sp. E2462 | reverse complement strand
GGGCCGCGGCGGCGATCATCTTCTTGGGCGTGCGCTGGGCGTAATCACGCGGCTGCGGGCCGTGCACCACGCCACCACCGGTGAACTGCGGGGCCCGCGTCGAACCCTGACGGGCGCGACCGGTTCCCTTTTGCCGGTAGGGCTTACGGCCACCACCGCTGACGTCGCCACGCGTCTTGGTGGCGTGGTGCACGGCCCGCAGCCGCGTGATTACGCCCAGCGCACGCCCAAGAAGATGATCGCCGCCGCGTTGCGTGGCGCGTTGTCGGACCGGGCCCGCAACGGCCGTATCCACGCGGTGACCGAACTGGTGTCCGGCCAGACGCCGTCCACCAAGAACGCCAGGGCGTTCCTGGGCACGCTCACCGAGCGCAAGCAGGTGCTGGTCGTGATCGGGCGCAGCGACGAGGCCGGCGTCAAGAGCGTGCGCAACCTGCCGGGTGTGCACATCCTGGCGCCCGACCAGCTCAACACCTACGACGTGCTGCGCTCCGACGACGTGGTGTTCAGCGTTGAGGCGCTCAACGCCTACATCGCCGCCCACAGCGGGACGGCGAGCACCGAGGAGGTTTCGGCTTAGATGGCGACCGTAACGGACCCCCGCGACATCATCCTGGCTCCGGTCATCTCGGAGAAGTCGTACTCGCTGCTCGACGACAACGTGTACACGTTCGTGGTGCACCCCGACTCGAACAAGACGCAGATCAAGATCGCCATCGAGAAGATCTTCGCCGTCAAGGTCGCGTCGGTGAACACCGCGAACCGGCAGGGCAAGCGCAAGCGCACCCGCACCGGCTACGGCCAGCGCAAGAGCACCAAGCGCGCCATCGTCACGCTGGCGCCCGGTAGCAAGCCGATCGACCTGTTCGGGGCGCCGGCGTAGCCGCGCGAGAGGAAGAGCTGATTAGACATGGCAATTCGTAAGTACAAGCCGACGAGCCCCGGCCGCCGCGGCTCCAGCGTCTCCGACTTCGGCGAGATCACTCGTTCGGAGCCCGAGAAGTCGTTGGTGCGCCCGCTGCACGGTCACGGTGGCCGCAACGCGCATGGCCGCATCACGACCCGACACAAGGGTGGCGGCCACAAGCGCGCCTACCGGGTGGTCGACTTCCGTCGCAACGACAAGGACGGTGTCAACGCCAAGGTCGCGCACATCGAGTACGACCCGAACCGGACCGCCAACATCGCGCTGCTGCACTTCCTGGACGGCGAGAAGCGTTACATCATTGCGCCGCAAGGACTTTCGCAGGGCGACGTGGTGGAGTCCGGCGCGAACGCCGACATCAAGCCGGGCAACAACCTGCCGCTGCGCAACATCCCCGCCGGTACCGTCGTCCACGCCGTGGAGCTGCGGCCGGGCGGTGGCGCCAAGCTGGCGCGGTCGGCCGGATCGAGCATTCAATTGCTCGGTAAGGAAGGCACCTACGCGTCGCTGCGCATGCCCAGCGGTGAGATCCGCCGCGTCGACGTGCGCTGCCGCGCGACCGTCGGCGAGGTCGGCAACGCCGAGCAGGCGAACATCAACTGGGGCAAGGCCGGCCGGATGCGGTGGAAGGGCAAGCGCCCCTCCGTCCGCGGTGTCGTCATGAACCCGGTGGACCACCCGCACGGCGGTGGTGAGGGTAAGACCTCCGGTGGTCGCCACCCGGTGAGCCCGTGGGGCAAGCCCGAGGGCCGCACCCGCCACCCGAACAAAGCCAGCAACAAGCTCATCGTCCGGCGCCGTCGCACCGGCAAGAAGCACGGACGGTAGGAGTAACACATGCCACGCAGCCTGAAAAAGGGTCCGTTCGTCGACGACCACCTGCTCAAGAAGGTGGACGTCCAGAACGAGAAGAACACCAAGCAGGTCATCAAGACCTGGTCGCGGCGTTCGACGATCATCCCGGACTTCATCGGCCACACCTTTGCCGTGCACGACGGACGCAAGCACGTCCCGGTGTTCGTCACCGAGTCGATGGTCGGTCACAAGCTTGGTGAGTTCGCGCCCACTCGCACCTTCAAGGGACACATCAAGGACGACCGGAAGGCCAAACGGCGATGACCACCACCACCACTGAATTTCCTTCGGCGACCGCCGTCGCACGGTTCGTGCGGGTGTCGCCGACCAAGGCGCGCCGGGTCATCGACCTGGTGCGCGGCAAGTCGGTGGCCGACGCGCTCGACATCTTGCGCTGGGCCCCGCAGGCCGCCAGCGAGCCGGTGGCCAAGGTGATCGCCAGCGCCGCCGCCAACGCGCAGAACAACAACGGGCTGGACCCGGCGACCCTGGTGGTGGCCACGGTCTACGCCGACGGCGGCCCGACCGCCAAGCGGATCCGCCCGCGCGCCCAGGGCCGCGCGTTCCGCATCCGCAAGCGCACCAGCCACATCACGGTCGTGGTGGAGAGCCGCCCGTCGAAGGACGAGCGGTCGGCGAAGTCGACCCGCGCCCGTCGCGCCGAGGCGAGCAAGGCGGCCGCGAAGGCCCCGGCCAAGAAGGCGGCCGCCAACAAGGCGCCCGCCAAGAAGGCCGCACCGAAAGCGCAAGCCACGACTGCTGAGACTTCTGACGCGAAGGGAGGCTCAGAGTAGTGGGCCAGAAGATCAATCCGCACGGCTTCCGGCTGGGTATCACCACGGACTGGAAGTCCCGCTGGTACGCCGACAAGCAGTACGCGGACTACGTCAAGGAAGACGTCGCCATCCGCAAGCTGCTGTCCACCGGCCTGGAGCGGGCCGGCATCGCCGACGTGGAGATCGAGCGCACCCGCGACCGGGTTCGCGTCGACATCCACACCGCGCGCCCCGGCATCGTCATCGGCCGGCGCGGCACCGAGGCCGACCGCATCCGCGCGGACCTGGAGAAGCTGACCGGCAAGCAGGTTCAGCTCAACATTCTCGAGGTGCGCAACCCGGAGTCGCAGGCGCAGCTGGTGGCCCAGGGGGTTGCCGAGCAGCTGAGCAACCGCGTGGCGTTCCGCCGCGCCATGCGCAAGGCCATCCAGTCGGCGATGCGCCAGCCCAACGTCAAGGGCATCCGGGTGCAGTGCTCCGGCCGCCTGGGCGGCGCCGAGATGAGCCGCTCGGAGTTCTACCGCGAGGGCCGGGTGCCGCTGCACACCCTGCGCGCCGACATCGACTACGGCCTCTACGAGGCCAAGACGACGTTCGGCCGGATCGGCGTCAAGGTGTGGATCTACAAGGGCGACATCGTCGGCGGTAAGCGCGAGTTGGCCGCCGCGGCCCCCGCGGGCGCCGACCGGCCGCGCCGCGAGCGCCCGTCGGGCACCCGTCCGCGGCGCAGTGGCGCGTCGGGCACCACGGCGACCAGCACCGAGGCGGGCCGCGCCGCCGCGAGCGCCGAAGAGAACACCGCGGCCGCCGCGCCCGCCGAGGCCGCTGCAGAACCGCAAACCACGGAGAGCTGAATCATGTTGATTCCCCGCAGGGTTAAACACCGCAAGCAACACCACCCCCGCCAGCGCGGCATCGCCAGCGGCGGCACGGCGGTGAACTTCGGTGACTACGGCATCCAGGCCCTGGAGCACGCCTACGTCACCAACCGGCAGATCGAATCGGCGCGTATCGCCATCAACCGGCACATCAAGCGTGGCGGCAAGGTGTGGATCAACGTGTTCCCCGACCGTCCGCTGACCAAGAAGCCCGCCGAAACCCGGATGGGTTCGGGTAAGGGCTCGCCGGAGTGGTGGGTGGTCAACGTCAAGCCCGGCCGGGTGCTCTTCGAGCTGAGCTACCCCAACGAGCAGATCGCCCGCGCCGCGCTCACCCGCGCGATCCACAAGTTGCCGATCAAGGCCCGCATCGTGACCCGAGAGGAGCAGTTCTGATGGCAGTCGGAACTTCGCCTGGCGAACTGCGTGAGCTCACCGAGGACGAGCTGACCGAGCGTCTGCGCGAATCCAAGGAAGAGCTGTTCAACCTGCGTTTCCAGATGGCGACCGGGCAGCTCACCAACAACCGCCGCCTGCGCACGGTGCGTCAGGAGATCGCGCGCGTGTACACGGTGCTGCGCGAACGTGAACTCGGCCTCGCCTCGGGCCCAGACGGTAAGGAAGCGTGATGGCAGAAGCGAAAGGCCCGAAGCACACCCCGGCCAGCCCGAAGAACCGCGGCCGCCGCAAGGTGCGCATCGGCTACGTCGTGAGCGACAAGATGCAGAAGACCATCGTCGTGGAGCTGGAAGACCGCGTTCGGCACCCGTTGTACGGCAAGATCATTCGCACCACCAAGAAGGTCAAGGCCCACGACGAGAACAGCACCGCCGGCATCGGTGACCGCGTCTCGCTGATGGAGACGCGCCCGACGTCGGCGACCAAGCGCTGGCGGCTCGTCGAAATCCTGGAGAAGGCCAAGTAAGGCCTCGGACAAGAGGCACCCCAACGCCCCATCCCGGGTGTAGTCTTCACGCGATGTTGCGCGGGTAAGTCCGCGACGAGAGTGGAGCTGGCGATGGCGACTGGTTCGGGGCAGTTCACGGGCAAGATCGAGCTCGACATCCGGGATTCCGAACCGGACTGGGGGCCCTTCGCCGCGCCGACGGCGCCGGAGAATTCGCCCAACGTCCTCTACCTCGTGTGGGACGACACCGGCATCGCCACCTGGGACTGCTTCGGCGGCCTGGTGCAGATGCCGGCGATGACCCGCATCGCCGACCGCGGCGTGCGGCTCTCGCAGTTCCACACGACTGCGCTGTGTTCGCCGACCCGGGCGTCGCTGCTGACCGGGCGCAACGCGACGACGGTGGGCATGGCCACCATCGAGGAGTTCACCGAGGGCTTCCCCAACGCCAACGGCCGCATCCCGTTCGACACCGCGCTGCTTTCGGAGGTCCTCGCCGAGCGCGGTTACAACACCTACTGTGTCGGCAAGTGGCACCTGACGCCGCTCGAGGAGTCGAACCTGGCGTCGACCAAGCGGCACTGGCCGAATTCCCGTGGCTTCGAACGGTTTTACGGGTTCATGGGCGGCGAGACCGACCAGTGGTACCCGGACCTGGTCTATGACAACCATCCCGTGAACCCGCCGGCCACGCCGGAGGACGGCTACCACCTGTCGAAGGACATCGCGGACAAGACCATCGAATTCATCCGCGACGCCAAGGTGATCGCCCCCGACAAGCCCTGGTTCAGCTACGTCTGCCCCGGCGCCGGCCACGCGCCCCACCACGTCTTCGCCGAGTGGGCCGACAAATACGCCGGCACGTTCGACATGGGCTACGAGCGGTACCGCGAGATCGTGCTGGAGCGGCAGAAGGCGCTGGGCATCGTCCCGGCGGACACCGAGCTCTCGCCGATCAACCCGTATGCCGACGTGCGCGGGCCGGGTGGCGAGCCGTGGCCCGCGCAGGACACCGTGCGGCCGTGGGACTCGCTGAACGACGAAGAGCAGAAGCTGTTTTCGCGAATGGCCGAGGTGTTCGCCGGTTTCTTGAGCTACACCGACGCCCAGATCGGGCGCATCCTGGACTACCTCGAGGAGTCGGGCCAGCTGGACAACACCATCATCGTGGTGATCTCCGACAACGGCGCCAGCGGTGAGGGCGGCCCCAACGGGTCGGTCAACGAGGGCAAGTTCTTCAACGGCTACATCGACACCGTCGAAGAGAGCATGAAGCTGTTCGACCACCTCGGCGGGCCGCAGACCTACAACCACTACCCCATCGGCTGGGCGATGGCGTTCAACACCCCCTATAAGCTGTACAAGCGCTACGCGTCGCACGAGGGCGGCATCGCCGACACCGCCATCATCTCCTGGCCGAACGGGATCGCCGCGCACGGCGAGACCCGCGACACCTACGTCAACGTTTGCGACATCACGCCGACCGTCTACGACCTGCTCGGCATGACGCCGCCCGAGACGGTGAAGGGCATCGCCCAGAAGCCGCTCGACGGCGTGAGTTTCAAGGCGGCGCTTGACGATCCCGCCGCCGACACCGGCAAGGCGACGCAGTTCTACACCATGCTGGGCACTCGCGGGATCTGGCATCGGGGCTGGTTCGCCAACACCGTGCACGCGGCCACCCCCGCGGGGTGGTCGCACTTCGAGGCCGACCGCTGGGAGCTGTTCCACATCGAGGCCGACCGCAGCCAGTGTCACGACCTGGCCGCCGACAACCCGGACAAACTGGAAGAGCTGAAGGCCCTGTGGTTTTCGGAGGCGGCCAAGTACAACGGGCTGCCGTTGTCGGACCTGAACATCTTAGAAACCATGACGCGGTCGCGGCCCTACCTTGCGGGCGACCGCACCAGCTACGTTTACTACCCGGACTGCGCCGACGTGGGCATCGGCGCGGCCGCCGAGCTGCGCGGCCGCTCCTTCTCGGTGTTGGCCGACGTCACCGTCGACACCACCGGCGCCGAGGGAGTCCTGTTCAAGCAGGGCGGCGCGCACGGCGGGCACGTGCTGTTCATCCAGGACGGGCGGTTGCACTACGTGTACAACTTCCTCGGCGAGCGCCAGCAAGAAGTCGCGTCGGCCGACGCTGTTCCGTTGGGCCGGCACCTGTTCGGCGCGAGTTACACCCGCACCGGCACCGTTGAGAACAGCCACACGCCGCTGGGCGACGTGACACTGTTTGTCGACGACACCGTCGTCGGCACCCTGTCCGGCGTCACGACGCACCCGGGAACCTTCGGGCTGGCCGGCGCCGGCATCACCGTCGGGCGCAACGGCGGATCGGGCGTGTCCTCGAAGTACAAGGCGCCGTTCACCTTTACCGGTGGCAGCATCGCCCACGTGACGGTGGACCTGTCCGGCCGGCCGTACACCGACGTGGAGACCGAGATCGCGTTGGCGTTCTCGCGCGACTGAGTCGGCAGGTCGGAAAGGGCCGACCCCAGCAAATCGGCGAGGGCCCCACCCGATCCGGATTGCGGCCACGTTTCGGCGGGGCGATTTTGCACCGAAAGGCCGCCCTGCACTGCTAGCATCTGGCCCGTGATGCCTCAATGACCGCCGCGCCCCCGGTTGCCCCCGCGGCCCCCGGTGCCCGAGGACGGCAAATCGCGATCGCCTTCGGGATCGTCGCCTCGCTCATCGTGATCTACGTGCTCTCGCTGATCGCCGTGCACCTGTTGGCGAAGTCGGCTCCGCCGCTCCCGGCGGTCGACCTGAGCAAGGTCGAAGCCGAGGACAGCGTCGTCCAGGTGCGCTTGGAGAAGCTGGACACGGTGGCGAACCGCCTGACCGTGAACGTCCTCGTCTACCCCAAGGACACGTTGTACGACAAGAACTTCGGCGTGCTGACCGCCGATACGGCCGTGCGGCTGTATCCCGACAACGACCTGGGTGACCTGCAGTACCCGGTCGGCAAGGCGCCGGCCCAGGTCAGCACCACGCTGGAGGCGCACGGCGACCCGGCGAACTGGCCGTTCGACACCTACCAGACCGAGGTCATCTCCGCCGACGTGTTCACCGGCTCGGGCCAGAACCGGGAGAAGGCCGCCGCCCGCCTCGAGGCGACCGGGAAGCTGGACGGCTGGGACGCGTCCGTCACCCGCGTGCACGACTCCGACGACGCCAACCCCGACGTCAAGGACGACATCATCATCACGCTGCACCGGGCAAAGGGGCCGTTGATCTTTGACGTCGGCATCTGCCTGGTCCTGATCACCTTGCCGGTGCTGGCGCTGTGGGTGGCCATCCCGATGGCGCTGGGCAGGACGTCGTTCATTCCGCCGTTCATCACCTGGTACGGCGCGATGCTGTTCGCCATCGTCCCGTTGCGCAACATCTTGCCGGGCAGCCCGCCGTACGGTTCGTGGATCGACCAGGCCATCGTCTTGTGGGTGTTGATCGGATTGGTCGCCGCGATGACCATCTTCATCACCGCCTGGTGGCGACATCGCGACCGAAAAACGCCGAAAAAGACGTGAGGCCAACCACTTTCGACGCGACCGCGGTGGACGGTGCCGGAATCACTCCGGGTTCTGCCCACCCACGGCGCTGATGGCGTCGACGGCGCTGGAAACCCGCGCCTGGAATTCGGGGGAGAGCGGGATGTACCCGTTCCTGGCGAGGTCGATCTGCCCGGGCCCGATGGCGGCCTGCAGGAAGGCCTTCACCGCGTTGGCCTCGTCGGCGTTGGGGTAGCGGGAGCAGACGATCTCGTAGGTCGCCAGGACGATCGGGTAGACGTCGGGCTGCGCGGGGTTGTAGAACGACGAGATGTCGAGCACCAGGTTGTTACCCGCGCCAATGATCTTGGCGCCCTTGATGGTTTTGCCGACCGTGTCGGTGCCGATCCGCACCGGGCGCAACGACCTGCGGCTCGCCGGCGTCTTGATCTCGGCGGCGTAGAGCCCCTGCTGCAGCGCGAACGACAACTCGTTGTAGCTGATGGCCCCCTCGGTGGACTTCACCGCACCGGCGGTGCCCTTGTTGCCGACGTAGCCGGTGCCGACGCCGCCGTTGAAGTTCTTGCTGGCGCCCTGTTTCCACGCGCCGCCGGAGGCCGCCTGCAGGTAGGCCTGGAAGTTGTCGGTGGTGCCCGACGCGTCGCTGCGGTAGACGACGTGGATGTCCTCCGCCGGCATGGCCGCATTGAGGGCGGTCAGCGCCGGGTCGTCCCAACGGGTGATGGTGCCGTTGAAGATCTTGGCCATCGTGGGGGCGTCGAGGACCAGTGAGTCGACGCTGCCGAGGTTGTAGGTGATCGCCATCGGGCCGAACACCACGGGCAGATTCCAGGCGTCGGCGCCGCCGCAGCGCTGCTTGGCGGCAGCGTACTGGTCGCCGCTCAGCGGTATGTCGGAGCCCGCGAAATCCGTTTTGCCCGCGAGGAAGTCGCTGACACCGTTGCCCGAGCCGTTGGCGTTGTAGTCGAGCGTCTGCCCGGAACACGCCTTGCGGTAGGCCTCGATGAACTTGGTCATCGCGTTGGCCTGGGCGGTCGAGCCGCTGGCCGCCAACGTCTGCCTGCCCCCGCAGTCCACCTTGGCGCCGGCGGTGTAGGCCAGGGCCGGGTGGGCGTCCTCGCTGCAGGCAGCGAGTATCGCCGCGGCCGCGACCATGCCAGCGGCTGCCAGCGGGCGGTTGCGCTTCACGTTGTTGCCTCCTAGACGGCTGGGCCTCGTCGACCGCGAGGATGCCCGGCGTCGGCGGCGAGCTCGGTGTCCGGCGCGGCGGGGCCACGCCGATCTCGACGTACGTCGACTTTTACCGGTACCGAATTAACTGGCAAACAAACGGCGGATGAACGGGTGCGCTGCCGATCCCGGCCGGGCGGGCGTAGGCGGCGCGGCGATCGGCCTACCCTGGACGGGGTGCACAGCGAGTTGGTCGATCTTCCCGGCGGATCCTTCCGCATGGGTTCGACCAGCTTCTACCCCGAGGAAGCGCCGGTGCACACCGTGACGGTGGCCGCCTTCGCCATCGAGCGGCATCTCGTGACCAACGCCCAATTCGCCCAATTCGTCTCGGCGACCGGCTATGTCACCGTCGCCGAGCAACCGATCGATCCCGCGCTGTACCCCGGGGCCAACCCGGACGACCTGAGCCCGGGCGCCATGGCGTTCCGCTCGACCGCCGGCCCCGTGGACCTGCGCGACTGGCGGCAGTGGTGGACCTGGGTGCCGGGCGCCCAGTGGCGCCACCCGTTCGGCCCGGAAAGCGACCTCACCGGCCGAGCCGACCACCCCGTCACGCAGGTGGCCTACCCGGACGCCGCGGCGTACGCGCGGTGGGCCGGGCGGCGACTGCCGTCCGAGGCCGAGTGGGAGTTCGCGGCCAGGGGCGGCGCCGCGACCACCTACCCGTGGGGGGACGAGACGCGCCCCGGCGGCCGCCTGATGGCCAACACGTGGCAGGGCAGCTTCCCCTACCGCAACGACGGCGCCCTCGGATGGGTGGGCACGTCGCCGATCGGCATGTTCCCGCCCAACGCGTTCGGGCTGCTCGACATGATCGGCAACGTCTGGGAGTGGACCGCCACCGAGTTCACCGCGCACCACCGCCCCGATCGGCCGCCGAAATCCTGCTGCGCGCCGGTGGGCCCGGCGAACCCAGGAGTGAGTCAGGCGCTCAAGGGCGGCTCGCATCTGTGCGCGCCGGAGTACTGCCACCGCTACCGGCCCGCCGCGCGGTCGCCGCAGTCACAGGACACGGCGACCACCCACATCGGATTTCGCTGCGCGGCCGACCGAACGTCGGATTAGGCCCGGTCGCCAGCAAACGGATCGTTCGATTTTCGTCGCACTTCGCGCGGGGAAAGCGACCGGTGGGTTACCGCCGAATGGACGGCGGATGACGGCATTTTCGTCACCGCGCGGGGCCGGTGTGGGTTCGCTAGCATCTGACCACGTGCCACCCCCGGACGAGCCGGATAACACCGGCGGGTCAGCCACGACCACCGAGGCGCCCGTGACGTCGGCCCCGCCGCCGCCCGACATGACGCCGCCGACGCCCGCGGCGAACAGACAACCGGCGCGACGGCCGCGCCTCGTGATCGGCGTCGTGGTGCTGGCTCTGGTCCTCACCGCCTACGTGCTGTCGCTGTTCGGCGTGCACTGGCTGCAGAAGTCGGAGGGCCCGCTGCCCCCGCTGGATCTCAGCCAGGGTGGGGGTGACGCGACGATCGTGCAGCTGCGGGTCGAGGAGTTGAAGCCCGTCACCAACCGGCTGTCGGTGGACGTGCTCGTCTATCCCGGAATCTCGGCTTACGACAACAGGTTCGACGTGCTGGGCACCGACGTCGCGGTGCGCTTGTACCCGACCAGCGACCTCGGCGACCTGCATTACCCCAAAGGGAAGGCGCCCGCCCAGGTCGCGACCACGGTGGAGGCGCACGGCGATCCCGGTGACTGGCCGTTCGACTCCTACCGCACCGAGCCGATCGCCGCCGACGCGTTCGTCGGGTCCGGTGACGCCCTGAAGAAGGTGCCCGCCCGGGTGGAAGTGACCGGATCGCTGGACGGCTGGGACATCACCGTCAACCGCGTGCACGACCCGGCGGCGCTGCCGACGTCGCGCACGGTCGACAACGGCAACGTCGTCATCACCCTGAAACGGGCGAAAGGGCCGTTGATCTTCGACCTGGGCATCTGCCTGGTCCTGGTCAGCCTGCCCACCCTGGCGTTGCTGGTCGCCATTCCGATGGCGCTGGGCAGACGCAAATTCCTGCCACCGTTCGCCACCTGGTACGCCGCGAACCTGTTCGCCATCGTGCCGCTGCGCAACATCCTGCCGGGCGCGCCGCCTCCCGGATCGTGGATCGACCAGGCGATCGTCCAGTGGGTGTTGATCGCGCTGGTGACGGCGATGAGCCTGTACATCTTCGCCTGGATCCGGCAAGGCGACTGACCCTTCCAGGTTTGGCGTGGCCGCGGCGTGTTAACGCTGGTCGCGGGGCATGTTAAGAACGTGTAGCGCAGGACTTCTGGGGCTGCTGGCAAACATTTGCCTTGCTAGCATCTGCCTTCGTGACCGTGCACCGGGACGTCAGCGTGGCGGCCGATCTTCGACCCGACGTGGCGATGTTTCGGCCCGCCGCCGCGGCCGTGGCGCCGCCCGCCCCCGCGGCCACCGAGAAGTCCGCGACCACCGCGAAGAAGGCGCGCCGCCGGCATCTCGTCCTCGACCTCTCCATCATCCTCGGCGTCGTCGTCATCTATCTGTTGTCCCTGTTCGGCTATCACTGGCTGGCGACCACGCCCGGGCCGTTGCCCGCGCCGGACGTGAACACCGCCGACGGCACCGTGGTCCTGGTGCGGTTCGAGCAGCTGCATCCCGTGGCGAATCGCCTGGACGTCAAAGTGCTTGTCATTCCGCAGGATTCGATGATCGACAAGCGGCTCAACGTGTTGAACACCGACACCTCGGTGCGGTTCTTCCCGCAGAACGACCTGGGTGACCTGCAGTATCCGGTGGGCAAGATGCCGGCGATGGTGGCGACCACCATCGAAGCGCACGGTGATCCGGGCGACTGGCCCTTCGACTCCTACCGCACCGACACCATCCAGGCGGATGTGTTGGTGGGCACCGGTGAGAACCGCGAGTATCGGCCCGGGCGCGTGGAGGTGACCGGCTCGCTGGACGGGTGGGACGTCACCGCGAATCGCGTGGTGCGCAACAAGAACGATCCCGATCGCCCCGACAACATCATCATCACGTTGCGTCGGGCCAAGGGCCCGTTGGTGTTCGACCTCGGCATCTGCCTGGTCTTGATCACCCTGCCGACGCTGGCTTTGTTCGTCGCGATCCAGATGCTGACCGGCCGGCGGCAGTTCCTGCCACCGTTCTCCACCTGGTACGCCGCGATGCTGTTCGCGGTCGTGCCCTTGCGCAACATCCTGCCCGGCACCCCGCCCGCCGGATCTTGGATCGACCAGTCGGTGGTGATCTGGGTGTTGATCGCCCTCGCCACCGCCCTGGTCCTCTACATCGCCGCGTGGTATCGGCACTCCAGCTGAGTGCCGAAGGTTGTCAGTGGCGTCCGGCATAATCGAACTTATGTTCGAAGATGTCCGAGCGCGGTTCGACGAGATGGTCGAGCGGCACTGCCCGACGCCCACGGCGGAGTCGGCCGCGTTGCTGGGACGCATCGGTGCGGCGGGGCGGGCGGAGAACCGGGCGGCGGCCGCGCAGCTGGTGGCCATCGGGGAGTTGTTCGGCTACCGGTTGGCGCGGTGCTCGGAGACCGAGGACTGGGCTGTGGACACCGAGGCGGCGGTGGCCGCGGAGGTGGGCGCGGCGCTGGGAATCAGTCTGGGCTTGGCGGCCAGCCGGCTGCGTTATGCCCGGGCGATGCGCGAGCGGCTGCCGCGGGTAGGGGCAGTGTTCGCCGCGGGGGACATCGACTACCGGACGTTCCAGACGGTGGTGTTCCGCACCGATCTGATCACCGATGCCCAGGTGTTGGCCGCGGTCGACGGGCAATTGGCCGCGCGGGCAGCGCGCTGGCCGTCGATGACGCACGGTCGCCTCGCCGCCGCGGTGGACCGGGTGGTGTGCCGCGCGGACGCCGACGCGGTGCGCCGCCGCCGCGAGCGCGCCGCGGGCCGCGAGATCTGGATCGGCGACGGCGGGGATGGGTTGGCCCGTATCGAAGGCAGCCTGTTGAGCCCGGACGGGCGCGCGCTCGACGCGCGCCTGGACGCGCTGGCCGCCACGGTGTGCGTCCACGACCCGCGGACTCGCGAGCAGCGCCGCGCCGATGCCCTGGGGGTGTTGGCGGCCGGGGCGGATCGAATGGGTTGTCGGTGCGGGCGCCGAGAATG
>NZ_LZKC01000468.1:0-6217 GCF_001672685.1 Mycobacterium sp. E2462 | reverse complement strand
GGCGGCCGCGGGCCGGCCGGCGCGGCCGCGGTGATGGCGGTGGCGGGCAGCGCCAGGGCGGCCGGGCGGATCGCCGGGGCCGCCGCGGTCCACGTCGGCGGGACGGACAGGCTGCCGACGGTGCCGGCCTGGCCGAGGCCCGCGGCGGCCGGCGCGGCCGATCCGCCCGCCAGGTTGGTGATGACTGGGAACGGGGTGGGCGGCACCGGGCCGTTGCCGGGGAAGGGTTGCACGCCGGCCCAGCCGCTGATGATGTCGTCGGTGTGGAAACCGGTCTCGGCGCCGACGATGTCGAACGGCAGGGCGACCGCGGCCGACGGCGAGTCGATGCCGAGGCCGGCGACGCTGGCGGGCGCGTCCAGGAACACCGCGATCAGGTCGCTGAGTTCGTCGAGACCGCTGATCGCGCTCGAGGGGTCGGCCGCGGCGGCGGGCGCCGCCGCGAGGTTACTCAGAGTGGTCGGCACCTGCGCGAACGCCTGCTGGGCCGACGACACGGCGTTCTGGGAGTTGCCCGCCGCGAGGCGGGTGGCCTGGTTGACCGCCGACGACTGCTCGGATCCGGACGTGCTGTTCTGCTGCGGCGGCGCGAAGGCGGTCAGCGCGGTCGCCGATGCCGCCGAACCGGCGTACCCGTACATCGCACCGGCGTCCTGGGCCCACATCTCGGCGTACTGCGCCTCGGTGGCCGCGATGGCCGGGGTGTTCTGCCCGAGCACGTTCGTGGCGACCAGACCGGCCAGCAGCGTCCGGTTGGCGGTCACCACCGGCGGTGGCACGGTCTCGGCGAACGCCGTCTCGTAGGCCGCGGCCGCGACCCGCGCCTGGTTGGCGGTCTGCTCGGCCTGGGAGGCGGTGATCCGCAGCCACTCGACGTAGGGGGCGGCCGCCTCGGCCATCGCCGCGGACGACGGTCCGAGCCACGGCCCGGCGGTCAGGCCGGCGATCTCGGACTGATATCCGCTGGCGGCCGAGTGCAGCGCGGCGGCCAGGCTGTCCCACGCCACCGCGGCGGCGAGCATGGGTCCCGAACCGGGGCCGGAATACATCCGCGCGGAGTTGACCTCCGGCGGCAGCACCGCAAAGTCCATGTCGCCTCCTCCCCTCGGCCTAGACCCGGGTAACCGAACACGACGCCGGCTGCGCCGACCGTCGTTCAGGAATAACCAGCTGGGCAGCAAACAAATCGCATTCCTTTACTACTGTGGGCACGGCGACCAGCGGGCCTGCGGCCGAGGCCAGGCAGCCGGCGCCGGTCGTGCGGGGGCCTGCAGCGTGGCCCCGCGGCGTGGCTGACCGCGAATCCAGGTTGCGGCTGGTTAACGCGTACGTTACAGCGCGTTCAGTTGCGCGCCCCGCAGCGGCAGGCCGATGTGAGCGGCCCGCTTTCGGGCGCCGTCCCGGGCGCGACCGTTGGCCGGTGCAAGCCCCAGGTCGCGCGGCCGCCGCGGCGGCGGCACGGTGCGGTCGTCGCGGTTCTGCTTGGATCTAGAGCGACACCGCGAAATGGGGCGTACATGAAAATTGTGCTGGCGGCCTACGGCAGCCGGGGCGACGTCGAACCGTGCGTCGCCGTCGCGCGCGAACTGCTGTCCCGGGGCCACGAGGTGCGGTTGGCGGTTCCGCCGGACAAGCTCGACTTCGCCGCGGCGGCGGGCCTGGTCGCGGCGGCCTACGGGCCGGACACCCGGGAGCGGATCGACCTCGCCACCCGGTTCGTCCAGCACGGCCCGAATCCCATGGACGTGCTGCCGCAACTGGCCGAAGATGCGTCCAGCGTCTGGTCGGAGAAGAACACCGCGTTGACGGCGCTCGTCGACGGCGCCGACCTGGTGGTGGCCGGCATGAACGAGCAGCGGCTCGTCGCCAACGTCGCCGAACGCTACGAGGTCCCGCTGGCCGCCCTGCATTTCTTCCCCGCCGAGGCGCTCGAACTCGGCGGCCTGCAGTCACACATCACCAACATCGCCGCCGGTGCCCAACGGATTCTCCTCGGGCTGCCCGAGGAGCCGGAACCGGCGCGGGCCCGCGCCCTGGAGATCCAGGCCTACGAAGAGTTCTGTGTGCCCAAGTTGGCCGCGGAGTGGGCGGCGTCGGGATTGCGGCGCCCCTTCGTGGGTTCGCTGACCCTGGAAATGCCGACCGCTGCCGACGCCGAGGTGCTGTCCTGGATCGGCGACGGGCCGCCGCCCCTGTACTTCGGCTTCGGCAGCACCCCCGTCACCTCCCCCGCGGAGACCGCCGCGGTGATCAGCGCGGCCTGCGCCCGGCTGGATGAGCGGGCCTTGATCTGCAGCGGCCCGAACGACTTCACCGACGCCGAGCAGCCCGCCCACGTCAAGATCGTCGACGCGGTCAATCACGCCACGGTGTTCCCGGCGTGCCGCCTGGTGGTGCATCATGGCGGTTCCGGAACCACCGCGGCGGCCATGCGGGCCGGGGTGCCGATGCTGATCCTGTGGCTGTGGCTCGACCAGCCGATCTGGGCCGACTCGATCCACCAGCTCGAAATCGGCATCGGCAGGCCGTTTTCGGCCAGCACGCTGGATACGTTGGTGGCGGACCTGCGCGCGGTGCTCGCGCCGCACTACCGCGACCGCGCCCGGGACGTCGGCGCGCGCATGACCCCGCCCGGCGCAAGCCTCGCCGCGGCCGCCGACCTGCTGGAAGCCGCCGCCGAGTCAGGCTGATCGAGCCGTCCGGGCCGCCCGAGCGGTGGTGGAAAGCCACGGGGTCGTGTAGAAGGTTCTCGTGCAGGATCCGCCGAGCCACCCGCCCGACCCCTCGGTGCTGCACGAGGCCTTGGTGCGGCGGCTTTATCGGCGTTCGGCGGCCGAGGGCCAGATCCGGGTGCCCGCGGTTCCGGCTCTGCTCGACGAATACGTCTTGCTGTGCGGCAACATCTGCGCCAGCCTCGGCGTCTGGTACACCCCGCAGCAATCGGCGCAGTTGCGTACCGTGCTGCGGGCCGAGCTGGCCAAGGCCTTCCGGGCGTCGTCCCGGTCGGACGTCCTCATCGCTTTTCACTCGCCGTTCGGAACGGGGGTCAACTTCCGCATCCAGGCGGACTGGCGGACCATCGAGGCCGACTACGAGCAGTGGGTGGCCGTGCGGCCGCCGCCGCTGTTCGGCACCGAACCGGACGCGCGGGTGCTGGCGCTCGCCGCGGAAGCTGCCGACCCGGCCGCCTGCAAAGTGTTGGACGTCGGCGCGGGGACCGGCCGCAACGCCCTGGCGCTGGCCCGCCGTGGCCACCCGGTGGACGCGGTCGAGATGACCCCGAAATTCGCCGACGTGATCCGCAGCGAGGCGCAACGGGAGGGGCTGCCCGTCACCGTCGTGCAACGCGACGTCTTCACCGCGATGGAGGGCGTGCGCGACGAGTACCAGTTGCTCGTGCTCTCCGAGGTGGTCCCCGACTTCCGGACGGCCCACGAGCTGCGCGGCATGTGCGAACTGGCCGCCCAGTGCCTGACCGCGGGCGGCCGGTTGGTGTTCAACACGTTCGTGCCGCGCCCCGGCTATCTGCCGGACGAGGCGACGCTGCAGTTCAGCCAGCAGTGCAACAACATGATTTTCACCCGCGAGGAGGTGATCGCCGCGGCGGCCGGCCTGCCGCTCGAGCCGATCGCCGACGACTCCGCGTTCGACTACGAAAAGGCGCACCTTCCCGCCGAGTCCTGGCCCCCGACGGGCTGGTTCGAGGGCTGGGCAAACGGCCTGGACGTCTTCGACGTCGAACCCGCAGACTCGCCGATCGAGTTGCGCTGGATGGTGTTTGGGAAGTCGGGCTGAATCTCGCCTATCGTGGGATCAACGGGATCGGGAGGCGCGATGGCTGAGACGGACTCCAACCGGCGGGCGTTGTTGCTGGCGGCGCCGCTGCTGCTGGCGACGCTGGCGGCCACCGACAGGGCCGACGTCACGTCAACGGGCCGCCTGGGCGACATCGGACTCACGCCACCCCCGCAGGCCGGCCCCGACCCGGCCCAGACGTTCGTCGAGCCGTTCGACCAGATCAGTTTCCAGCCCTGGGGCAACCTGCCGCCGCACAGCGGCGAAATGGCAAAGCTGTACGGCGATTTCGACCGGCCGGGCCCCTACCTGGTGATGATGAGGTGGAACCCGGGCTGGTTCAGCGCGCCGCACACCTACGCCACCGACCGGATCCAGGTGGTGGTGTCGGGGACGTGGTTCGTCAACAGCGGCAACGATTTCGCCCCGCAGGACGCCGCCCCGGTGGGCCCCGGTGGCTTCGTGAAGCGCGCGGCTCGCACCCCGCACTACGACGGCGTGCCGGCCAACCAGCCCGAGCCGGCGGTGATCGCCGTCTTCGGGGTCGGTCCGGTCGAGCAGCGGCTCGCCGACCCCGCCCAGCCGTCGTGGCGTCAGGTTTAATCAGGCCCGCGGGGCGACGATCCGCGCCGCAGCGTTCAGCGCGACGAGGCCGTGAGGTCGCGGGTCGCCGGGCCCTCCAGCAGGGTGCCGTCGGGCGCGAAGCGCGATCCGTGCAGCGGGCATTCCCACGCCTTGTCCGCGTCGTTCCAGTTCACGATGCCCCCGAGGTGCGGGCACACCGGCGAGATCCGGTGCTCGGTGCCGTCGACGCGGCACCGCGCCTCCAGGTGCCACGGCGGCCCGCTCACCACGCCGCCCTCGTCGCCGGTGGGGTCGCGCCGGCCCGTGCGAAGCGCCGGCGTGACCCACCCCTTCGCCAGGTCGAAGCCCACCTCGAGGTTCGCCTGCAGGGCCGTGGTGATCCCCGACAGCTCGTGGGGGCTCCAGCTGGCGAACGCCCGAGCCCAGTCCATCCGGCCGCCCAGGATGCGGCTGGACAGGGCCAGCGCCGCGGCCGCGCCGTTCGTCATGCCCCACTTGTTGAATCCCGTTGCCACAAAGATGGTTTCGCTGTTCGGCAGGATCGGCCCGACATAGGGCAGTTGGTCGATGGGGGTGTAGTCCTGCGCCGACCAGAAGTGCGTCTGCTCGGCGCCCGGGTAGTGCTGACGCGCCCACGACTTCAGTTCCTCGAGGGCTTTGGTGGGGCTTTTCTTGCGGCCGACGGTGTGCCCGCCGCCGCCCACGATCAGCCGCTCGCCATCTGCGGTCGGCGCGTAGCGCACCGAGCGGGTCGGTGAATCCGTGGAGATCATCATCGGCCGGGTGATGGTGCCGGGGACCTTGAAGGCGAAGCAGTACGAGCGACTGGGCTTGACGCGCGCGAAGTAGCCGCCGCGGTCCAGGATGGGAATGCCGGTGGCCAGCACGACCTGCGCCGCCTGCAGCTCGACGTCGCGCTGCGCAGCGTCGTTGACGCGCAACCGGACTGTCTTGCCGCGCCAGGAGACCCGGCGGACCCGCGTGTGCTCCACCAACCGACCGCCCCGCCCGAGCAACTCACTCACCAGCGAGTCGAGGAACGGCATGGGGTCGAACTGCGCCTGGTCGGGCAGGCGCACGCCGCCGTGGTACGAGAACGGCACGGCGGCGGCGTCGTCCCAGACCGCGGGCAACCCGACGGCCTGGCAGGCCTGCAATTCGGCGCGCGCCCTGGGCACGCCCTTGGCGGACTGCGCATAGGTGTAGGCGTCCTCGCGTTGCACCGCGATGCCGTGGGTGTCGCAGTGGTTGAGGATCCAGTCCTGGCCCTCACGGTTGCCCTCGATGTAGGCGCGGGCCAGGTCCCGGCCGTGCCGCGGCACGATCTTGGACAGGTGGCTGCCCTGCAACAGGCTGATCTTCGCGGTGGTATTGCCGGTGGTGCAGGCGCCGACCGTGCGTGCCTCGACCACCAGCACGTCCTTGCCGGCGCGGGCCAGCAGAACCGCGGTCATCAGGCCGGTGATCCCGGCGCCGACGACGATGACATCGGCGGAGCGGGAGCCGCCGTCAAGCTGCGTCGCGTCCCACGGGCGTTCGGTTCGATCGGCCATCCATAAAGAGGTCACGGCTGTGCTGATACCCGGACCGATCGCCCGGAAACGCCCGGCGCCGGTCGGTGTGACTCAGGCCCGCCGCAGGTTCGCCTGCGCCTCGCGCAGCGATTGCGCGGCCGCGCGGCTGGCCCGCTCGGCTTCGGCGTGCTCGTCCTCGGCGCGGCCGAGCGCGCGCTCGGCAGCCCGCAGCGCCCGGCGCGCCTCCTCGTGGCTGCGCCGGGCCGCGGCCCGCGCCGGCAAGGACGTGCTGGTGGTCGAGGCACGCACGGTCGGCGCCTGCA
>NZ_LZKC01000467.1:0-23027 GCF_001672685.1 Mycobacterium sp. E2462 | reverse complement strand
ACGTGGCACCGATGTGGCCGACCGCGAAGGTGATCAGCAAACCCATGCTGCGCCAGAGCATTTCCCCCAGGGCGAGCAGGCATACCAGCCCCGGCAGCCACAGGCACAGCTCACCGCCGTCGTCGACGAACGCGCTGCCGATCAGGGTGCCCAGATGCCCGCGCGCCAGATTGTGCAGGTTGGTGCTCATGCGGCTGACGGCGACGTGGCGCGCGTGCGGACCCAGGGCGTTCAGGCCCGCGTAGACCGCGATCAGCAGGACCGCGTACGCGGAGGTGACGCGCAGCGACGCCGCGCCGCCCCAGGCCCGGGTGGGCGCGTCCAATCGCAGCGTGGTTGCGCCGCGGCTCGCCGCGTCGCGGACGGCGCCCAGCGACACCATCAGTCACCACCCGATCCCGGCCAGCCGCTGTCGCGGGCCAGGAGGTCGCTGATGGTCTCTCGGCGCACCAATTCGCGGGACCGCCCGCCGGACACCCCGACGAGCGGCGGTCGACCGACCATATTGCGGCTCGATCCCACCGAGTGGTGATAGGCGCCGGTGCACGCGATCGCCAGGAGATCGCCCGGACGGATGTCGGCGGGCAACTGGACGTCGCGCGCGATCTCGTCGTCGGCGCCGCAGTCGCGGCACACGACCGTGACCTGAGCGGTCGCCGAAGGCTGATGACGATTCGCCAGCGCGACGGTGTATTTCGTGTGTTGCACGGCCTCGCGCGGGTGATCGATCCCGCCGCCGTCGACCGCGACGAAGGTCCGCCCGCCCGGGCCCCGCTTGACCGTCACCACCCGGCACAGGGTGATCCCGGCTCGCGCCGCGATCGCCCGCCCCGGCTCGATGACCACCCTCGGCCGGGGATAGTCGTGGTCGGCGCAGGCGTCGCCCAGCGCGGCGTCGATGACGGCGCCCAGCTCGCCCTGGGGGAAATGCTCTGGCGCAGCATGGGTTTGCTGATCACCTTCGCGGTCGGCCACATCGGTGCCACGTTGATCGTGGCGGTGGGGTTGGTCGCGGCGGTCCAGTCGGGGTGGTTGCCGTTCTCGGTTGCCCGGGCCAGCGACGTGGGCATCAGTTACGGCGCGGTCTGCGTCCTGGGCGCCCTGACGGCGTCGCTACCGCCGCGGTGGCGCGCGGCGTGGGTGGGCTGGTGGCTGGGCACCGCGACGCTGGCCGCGGTGGCCGCCGACTTCGACTTCACCGCCGCCGGGCACGTGGTGGCGCTGCTGCTCGGCATGGGCCTGTCATTCCGGCTGCGCGCGGCGACCGCGTGGACGCCGGTCCATCTGGCGTTGCTCGTCGTGGGCGGCACGTTCGGATTCTTCCTCGTCTCGGGGCCGTCCGTGCTGGCGCCGTGCGGCGGGCTGGCGGGTGCCGCGATCGCGTGGGTCGCCACCCGCAACCGCGTGTCCGCCGGCCCACCGCCGATCAACCCGTGAGTGTCTCGACTCGGTAGCGGCTGGCGGTCCACGGTGGGCCGTCCGCGGCAGGTGTCAGCGTGATGGTGATCCGACTTTTTCCGGCTGTCGCGGCCCGCGGCAGCAGATAGGTGTCGTCCAGCCAGCGGTGCACGGTGTTGCTGCGCGGCTGGAGCCAGTCGCCCACCTGCGCCCCGTCGACGGCGACGCCGGCCGACTGGAAGCCGGCCGCCTGGTCGGACGTGCGGCGCAGCGCCACGCCGCGGTTGCCGGGGTCCACCGCGACGTCGAAGCTGATCGGTGCCACCGTGGCGCGCACGAGGCCCGCGACCGGGCGGGTGTCTTCGACGCCCTCGTACTCGCTGACCAGCAACTGGTCACCGGCATCGGTGTCGGTGTAGGCGTGCTGGAACCGGCTGAGCGGATCGGCGGGGTCCACCTCGTCTCCGTCGGCGAGCGTGTCGCCCGGCTGGGTGTAGAGGAAGGCCGTTGAGCTGTAGTCGGGTTGGACCATGTTGCGTTTGCCGTGCTCGATGCCGAACCGCAGCGCGTCGTGGTAGCCGACGGCCTCGGCGAGCATGAGCCGGTAGGCGGCGACGCAGTAGTCGGCGCAGCCCCCGGTCGCGGTGCGCTGGTCCGGCTGGCCGGTGAGGGGATCGCTGAAGTGTGTGCCGTTCTTGAAATACCAGCCACCCTCGTACAGGTCTTCGGTGCCGGTGCCGTACCACTGGGGAGAGGCGGCGCCGTCGGTATAGACGCGTTCGGCACCTTCGAGGAAGTAAGGCGCGTCGTCGCTGAACGCCGTCTTGGTTCGCTGGCCCCGGATGGTGTGGCTGACCCCGACGAACTTGCCGTGCCCCCGCTCGTCGGCGAACACCCAGTCCTGTCCCAAGGTGGTCGCTCCGGCGTGCGAGCGCGCCGTGAAATAGCCGGCGCGGCCGTCGGCCAGGGCGGCGGCCCAGTGGGCGTCGGGCGCCGTCTCGACCTGCGTGCCGACGGCCGTCGCGGGCTCGGAGCCGGTGTTGTCCAGGCTCAGCCGGACGGTATTCGCGAAAGGCATCGGCCACCAACACGACAGCTCGACGCCAGAATCCCGTGGGGCGGCGGCGAACATCAGCGACTGCACGGGGTTTGCACCGAGCCCGGCGCCGAAGAACTCCCCGAGCGGGGAGTCGACCGTGGTGCGGCCGTCGAACTCGATTCGCAACCGCAGGTCCGACAGCAATCGGTCGGTCGGTTCGGGCAGCCGCACGCGCAGCGCCGAGACGGTGCCGGGCCCCGAGGATTCCGCGAGCACCACGCTGGCCCCGGCGGGCACGTCGACCACGCGTTCGCTACGCGCCGCCGCCCTCGACGCCGGTTTGGGGTCGCCGGTTCCCGCGGCGCGCAGGGTGGCGAGCACGTCGAGGGCGGGATCCGACGGCGAGAAGGTGCTGATCCCCTGGGGGCTGGGGAACTGGCGGTAGTCCACGTGGTAGTACTCCAGATGCGACGTGACGCTGATCCGCATCGAATTGCGGTATGGCATGGGGACTTTGACGTAGACACCGCCCGGCGATTGCGCGGCGTTGGCCACCAACGGCCACACGAACGGCGCGCCCAGCGCGCCGTCGACCAGCGACTGCAGTTTGGTGTCCACGACGGTGCGCCCGTCGAGCTCGATGCGCACGTTTCCCAGGGCGCGCACGTTGCCGCCGTCGCGGGTCAGCCAGATCGAGTCGATCTCGCCGGCGCCGTGATCCTCGGCGATGACGCAGCCGGCGCCCCCCGGCGCCAGGCACCCGCCGTTGCCGTTGTGGTTACCGGTCGAGATGTCGTAGTCGCCGCCGCTGCGATCGAAGCTGGACACCTGCAGCGTCTGTGTGTCCGCGCTGAGGTAGGGCAGCCGGTCCAGTTGCCGGTAGGTCTCCCAGCCGACCAGCCGGTCGGCGAGCCCCGCGGCCCCCGGCTCGGCCACGGCGAGACCGGCGGTACCCACGCCGACGAGCAGGGCCAGCAGCGTCGCGCAGGACGCGGACAGCGCTCGCACCGCCGCGGCACCGCTCACTCACGGTCCTTGTGCTTGAGGTCGGTGTCCTTGCTCGGCTGCACCCGTTTGGGCTCCCCGGGCATCTTCGGATAGTTGGGCGGGTAGGGCATGTCACCGAGCCCGCGTTCGGCGTCGGCGGCGGCCATCTCCAACAGCGGCGCCAGCGATTGGTCAACGTCGTCCATTGCGGCCCAGGGGTTTTCGCGGTCCTTCAACAGGCCGGGAACGGTGGCCATGGTGTAGTCGTCGGGTTCGGCGCTCGCCAGCTCGTCCCAGGTGAGCGGGGTGGAGACGGTGGCGATCGCGGTGCGCCGCACCGAGTAGGCCGACGCCATGGTGCGGTCGCGGGCGTTCTGGTTGAAGTCGATGAAGATGCGCTCGCCGCGTTCCTCTTTCCACCAGGACGTGGTGACCGCGTCCGGCGCCCTGCGTTCCACCTCACGCGCCAGGGCGATGCCCGCCCGGCGCACCTCGATGAAGTCCCAGTCGGTGGCGATCCGCAGGAAGACGTGGATGCCGCGGCCGCCGGACGTCTTGGGGTAGCCGACCAGGCCGAGCTCGTCGAGCAGCGGCCGCAGCACGTCCACCGCGACGGCGCGGGCCTGCGGGAAACCGACGCCAGGCTGCGGGTCGAGGTCGATGCGCAGCTCGTCGGGGTGGTCGGTGTCCGGGCACCGCACCTGCCACGGGTGCAGGGTCACGGCCCCCATCTGCGCTGCCCACACGATGGCCGACGGGTGCGTCACCTGCAGGGCGTCGGCCGTGCGCCCTGACGGGAACGTCACGCGGCAGGTCTTCAGGTAGTCGGGGTGATGCTGCGGGACCCGCTTCTGGTAGATCTCCTCGCCGTCGATGCCGTCCGGGAAGCGCTGCAAGTGCGTGGGGCGGTCGCGTAGCGCGTCGAGCATCGGGCCGTTGGCGACGCTCAGGTAGTACTCGACCAGTCGGCGCTTGGTGCCCTTCGACCCCAGTTTGGGGAAGTAGACCTTGTCCGGATTGGTCAGGCGCACCGCGACGCCGTCGACATCGAGCTCCTCTGCCGCAGCCATAGGGTCGATTCCAGCACAATCGGGGTATGGACCTGCCTGTCATGCCGCCGGTGTCGCCGATGCTGGCGAAATCGGTGCGTGCTATCCCGCCGAACGCGTCGTACGAGCCCAAGTGGGACGGCTTCCGGTCCATCTGTTTCCGCGACGGCGACGACGTCGAGCTGGGCAGCCGCAACGAGCGGCCGATGACGCGCTACTTCCCCGAGTTGGTCGACGCGGTCCGCGCGGAGCTGCCGCCGCGCTGCGTGATCGACGGGGAGATCGTGGTCGCCACCGACCGGGGACTGGATTTCGAGGCGTTGCAGCAGCGCATCCATCCGGCCGACTCGCGGGTGCGCATGTTGGCCGAGAAGACGCCGGCGTCGTTCATCGCCTTCGACCTGCTGGCGCTCGGCGACACCGACTACCTGCGGCGGCCCTTCACCGAGCGCCGGGCGGCGCTCGTCGACGCCCTGCCGGAAACGGGCCGGTCTATCCACGTCACGCCGGCGACCACCGATCTCGACCTCGCGCAACGCTGGTTCGATGAGTTCGAGGGCGCGGGCCTCGACGGGGTCATCGCCAAGCCGCTGGACATCACCTATCAGCCGGACAAGCGGATCATGTTCAAGATCAAGCACGAGCGGACCGCCGATTGCGTGGTCGCCGGCTACCGGGTCCACAAGTCCGGCGGCGAGTCGATCGGCTCGCTGCTGCTCGGGCTGTACCAGGACGACGGCCAGCTGGCGTCGGTCGGCGTGATCGGCGCCTTCCCGATGGCCGAGCGACGCAGGCTCTTTGCCGAATTACAGCCGTTGGTCACCGATTTCGAAGGTCACCCGTGGAATTGGGCGGCCCACGAGGCGGGTGAACGCACGCCCCGCAAGAACGAGTTCTCCCGCTGGAACGCCGGCAAGGATCTGTCCTTCGTCCCGCTGCGCCCGGAGCGGGTGGTGGAGGTGCGCTACGACCACATGGAGGGCCAACGGTTCCGGCACACCGCGCAGTTCAACCGGTGGCGGCCGGACCGCGACCCGCGCTCCTGCACCTACGAACAGCTCGACCAGCCCGTGACCTTCAGCCTCGCCGACATCGTGCCCGGCCTCGGTTAAAACGGCGGCGGCTCGTTGCGTCGCGCGACGCGGGCCGCGTTGAGCCCGCGTTCGGCGTCGATTCGGCGGGCGCGGTCCTGCCGCCGGGTGCGGCGACGCGTCGGCATCATGACCCCACGGTTCCCGGCTGGCGGGGAAGCTGTTGCCGCCAAGTGCAATTCGCCCGTCGGCTGGCAGAGGGCAGGGTACAGCAGGCGGCTGCCCGGGTGGGTGGTGTAGGTGCGCCCTGACGGTGCGGTCCAGACGACGGTGCCGTCCGGGCACTGCTCGTCGCTCCAGCCCGGCCAGAACGTTTTCAGCAGATGATGTTTTCGGCACAGACATTTCAGGTTGGACGCATGGGTCGGCCCGATCGGATACGGCACGGTGTGGTCGATGTCGATGAACTCCGCGGGGCGATCGCAACCCGGGAAGCGGCACGTCATGTCCCGGCACCGGACGAACCGATCCAACTCGGCCGACGGCCGGTACCTCGGCTCGGGTGGCGCGTCGCCGGGGTGCCGCACCGGGCGGACCTTGGCGCCGCGATGGACCAACTCGGCCACCAGCGCCGGTGGTACCAGGCCGCCGCCGGGAATGACGGCGGACGGCGCAGGGGCGGCCGGAACGTCGGGTTCCGGATCCGGCGCGAGCACCTCACCGAGCACAGTCTCGGGGGTGACGACGATGCGTTCCGAAGGCCGTTCGCCGGACATGTGCGGGTCAGGAGCGACGGCCAGTGCCGACTCGTCGGCCACCACGTGGACGACCACGGCGGCGGACCGCTCGTCGGGGCCCGTACCAATCGGGCAGGTGGCGCTCCCGCATCCGCACGAAAGGTGTTGCGCTCCAACGGCGAGAGCGCCGAGCGCGTCGGCGCGCCGCTGCGCGAGGGTGCGCGGGTCATCGGGGCACACTTGTTCGGCGAGCTGGGTGAGCCGCCGGTCCAACGCGGCGGCGTCGGTCGCATACAGGCGGCCCCACAGGCTTGCGGTTCCCGACGCGTCGTCGGACTGATCGATGACGACCCGGCGGCTGCGCGCGGCGGCGCGGGTGCGCCGCACAGCGCCGGGATCGTGTTGGTCGACGATCGCGTCGATGGCTTGCGCGGTCTTGCCAACCGACAGCGGGCCGAAACGCACGGCGGCATCGGCCAGTCGCGCATCGACGAGCCGCAACGCATCGGGGTCCTTGATCAGGTCGGTGTGCCACACGATCGTCGAAGCCAATCGGAGGCCGATATCACCGCGAGCCAACAGCGCCGCCACCTGGGGCAGCCGGTTACCCAGCGCGACAGCCAGACACATCTGCGACGACGCCATCGCGTGGCTGATGCCCTGTGCCGCAGCGACTTCTGCGGCCATTGCGTCCCAATTGTCACAGGACCAGTGCGCGCAATCGGTGGGACCGTCGGCGTGGCGACGCACGAACTCCGCCGTTGCCGCCAGCCGGCGCGCGGCGGCGACCGCCTCCGCGCGGGCGCCCGACGCGATCGCCGCCACGACGGCGGCGTCATCGGCACTACCCAGCGCCGCGGTACTCGACAAATCGCACATACGTTCGAAGATAGTCGCCCGTGCCGTCCACACCCACCTCTCGACGGCAATCTGTGGATAACTCCCCGACTGTGCATAACCAGGCGGTTTGGCCGCAGCACCCAGAGGGCACGCCAGAAGACATGTCAGTGACAGCGTTTCAAGACCTCCCGCTGGCCGACCGCGACCGCAAGTGGGACGGCGATGCCGCCGAGAAGCGGGTGCGTAAGTGGGCGGACGCGCAGGACGGGCCCAACCAGAAATACCGAGACGCCCACGTCTGGTACGACGGCGACAAGAAGGACAACTTCACCGCGTACAAGCTGCTCATCGCCGACGTGATCGACGGCGACCTGAAAGCCGTGCCCCGTGGGGTGATGGCCGCCGGGGCCATCATGGACGGCGCCCGCGGCGGTATCGACCTGCCCGACAACGACGTCGACCGCGTCAAGAGCCACCTGGCCAAGTACTACAAGAAAATGGGCGAAACCGCGCCCTGGGAACGGAGCTGACTGCGCCGGGGCCGCCCTGGTAGCGGGGCTGATTACACCGCGATCCGCAGTGCCGCCAACCCGCGCAGCGTCACATTGGTCTTGTAGACCGGGATGCCGTCCAGTCGGGCGTGCGGGAAGCGCGCCGTGACGGCGGACAGCGCCACGCCGGCCTCCAACCGCGCCAGCGGTGCGCCCAGGCAGTAGTGGGCGCCGCGCCCAAAACCCAAGTGCCGCAAGCCTGTCCGATCGGGGTCGAAGACATTCGGCCGATCGTATTCAGCCGGATCGCGCTGGGCCGCGGCGGTCAGCAGCATCATGATGTCACCGGCGGGCACAGTGACCTCGCCGACCGTCATGTCGGCCGCCGCCGTCCGAGCGATCATCTGCACCGGCGGGTCATACCGCAGGGTCTCCTCGATGACGCCCGGTGCGCGGCCGGCGTCCGCGCCGAGCGCGGCCCATTGGGACGGTTCGCGCAGCATCGCCAGCACGGCGTTGCCGATGAGGTTGACGGTGGTCTCGTGGCCCGCGACCAGCAGCAGCACGCACGTCGACACGATCTCCTCGGCGCTCAGCTGGTCACCCGACTCCTCCACCGCGATCAACCTCGACATCAGGTCGTCGCCGGGTTGCGACCGGCGCCGCTCGATCAGGCCGCGCAGATAGGAGCGCAGCCACATGCCGGCGTCCATCCGCTCGGCCAGGTTGTCCGACGCCGTCCCGGTGAAGGCCACGAACGGATCCAGCGATTGCGCCAGCAGCGCCGACACCCGGCTGAATTGCGGCTCGTCTTCCAGCGGCACCCCCAGCAGGCGGCAGATGACCGCCACCGGCAGGGGGTAGGCCAGGTCCTCGACGACGTCGAAGTGCCCTCGCTCGGCGATCCGGTCGAGCAATTCGTCGATCAGGGCGGTGATGTCGGGCCGCAGCGCGTTCACCACCTTGGGCGCAAAGGCTTTGCTGACGAGTTGGCGCAGCCGGGTGTGATCGGGCGGGTCGAGGAATAGGAAGCCGGGCGGCGTCTGGGGCGGCACCGCGGCGCCCGCCGCGACCAGCTCGCGGGTTTGCTCCTCGATCTGGCGCCGGGCGGCCGTCGACTTCAGCCGGTCGTTGCTCGACGACGGGTGCCGCAGGGCCTCGTCACAATCTCGGTAGGTCGCGAAGACCGCCAGGTTGCCCTCGGCCAAGCGAAACGAGCCGCGGCCGCGGAACCGGGCGAACAACGGGTAGGGGTCCGCCCGCGACGCGGGGTCCAGCAGTTGCAGCAGCAGTCCTTGCGATTCGGCCTGCTCGGGCTCCGTGGGCGCGGTGGGCATGCCGACATTCTGCCCGCAGCCACGCCGCGCCGCCCTCAGCGCCGCAGGAACTCGACGATGTGGCCGGCCAGCTCCGGCCCCGCGTCCTCCTGCACGAAGTGCCCGGCACCGCGGATCACGGGATGCTCGATCCCTTGCGCGCCGCGCATCGTGCGCTGGAAGACCGGGCCCATCGGCCCGGTGATCGGATCGCCGTCGCTGAACGCCACCAGCATTGGCGTCGGGCTGGCCGCCAGGGTCGCCCACGCCGCCTTGTTGGCCAAGGCCGCGGGATCCTCCGGTGACGTCGGCACCAACGCCGGCATGGCGCGGGGGCCGGCGCAGTACTCGTCGGCGGGAAACGGCGCGTCGTAACCCGCGCGAACCTGCGCGCTCATCGGCCGGCGGCACCCGCCCTGCACGAACGCGCCGATGTCGAGCGTCGGCGCCTTCGTGATGGCCTCGCGGAATCGCCACCAGACGTCGGCCATGGGTTGCTCGCCGTCGGGCAGGCCGGTGTTGGCCACGACCAAGCCGGTGAAGCGCTCGGGATGCTCTGCGGCAAGCCGCAATCCGATGAGACCGCCCCAGTCCTGACCGACCAGGGTGACGCCGTGCAGGTCGAGCACGTCGAACGCCACGGCCCGCATCCACTCGACGTGGCGCGCGTAGCTGTGGTCCTCGCGGCGCGCAGGTTTGTCCGAACGGCCGAACCCCACGAGGTCCGGGCAGATGACGCGATGCCCGGCGGCGGCCAGCGCCGGAATCATTCTCCGATACAGGTAGGACCACGTGGGTTCTCCGTGCAACATCAACACGGGCTCGGCGTCGCGCGGGCCGTCTTCGACCCAGGCGACGCGCAGCGTGCCGCCCTCACCGTCCGGCACGTCGCAATAGTGTGGCGCGTAAGCGAAGTCGGGCAGACCGTCGAACCGGTTCTCCGGTGTCCGCAGCGTCAGCATGTCACGTCCCTTCCCGCAAGTGCGCCAAAGCCGGATCAGCCAGCAACCGATCCAGGAAGCCGACCTGGCCCTTCAGCAGCTTGGCGCGCGCCAGCGCCACCGAAAACCATTGCACCTTGTCGACTTCCGGGAACTCGCGCATCCGCCCCGAACCCTTGGGCCATTCGAGTTCGAAGGTGTTGCTCCGGGCGTCGGTGATGTCGAGGTCGCTGCCCACGGCGAAGGCGGTGACCACCTTGCCGCCGGATTGTTTGATGGCCCCCAGGTCGACGCGCGGCCCGGCGGGCACCGGCAGCCCAAGTTCCTCGAGGAACTCCCGTTGCGCGGCCGGCCACGGGTCCTCGTCCTCGGCGTACTCCCCCTTCGGAATCGACCACGCCCCGTCGTCCTTGCGGGCCCAGAATGGGCCGCCCGGATGAGCGATCAACACCTCGAGGATACCGTCGCGCGCCCGGTGTAGGAGCACTCCCGCGCTCAGTTTGGGCATCGAATGTCACAGTCCGACAGCATGTTCCAAGTCTTTGAGCGACGATTCCAGGTGCGCGAGCAGCCGCTGCAAATGCGGCACGCTGCGTCGGCAACCCACCAGGCCGAAGTCGAGATTGCCGGCGTTGTTGGCCAGCGTGATGTTGAGGGCCTGGCCGTCCAGCACGATGGACAGCGGGTAGTTGCCGTCCAGCCTGGCGCCGCCGCAGTACATCGGCTGGGTGGGCCCCGGCACGTTCGAGATGATGATGTTGAACGGCGGCGACGTCGAGTTCACCCAGCCCGGGACGGCCGCCAAGGCCAGCGCGGAGGTGTTGACCGCGGACAGCGCCAGCGCCTGAAACCGGGGCAACTGCGAAAACACCGTCTTATTGCTGCGCATCGATTCGTTGATGGTTCGCAATCGTTGCGCTGGATCGTCGGTATCGGTCGCCAGGTTGCACAGGATGGCGCCGACGAGGTTGCCGCCGGCGTCGGCCTCGTCCTCGGTGCGCAGGCTCACCGGAACCATCGCGATCAGCGGCGCGTCCGGTAACGCATTCTGCTCCAACAGGTAATAGCGCAGGGCACCCGAACACATCGCCAGCACCACGTCGTTGACCGTCACCCCCGCCGCCCTCTTGACGGCCTTGATGCGCTCCACCGACCACGACTGCGCCGCGCACCGGCGGGCGCCGCCGATCTTGACGTTCAACATCGTTCGCGGCGCTCCGAAGGGCAGGGTGACCTGCTGCTCGAACAGCGCCGCCCGCGCCAACGACACCGTCGAAGGGCCAAGCGCGACAAGCGATCCCGCGGTGCGGCGCAACGAGGTCAGCGGTGCCGAGGAGCTCCGCGGCCGGGGCCGTTTCGGCAGGGTCCACGGCGCCCGGATCTCGGTGTCGTCGGGGTCGGTCGACAGCGCGCGCTGCATCAACTTCTGCGCCGAGACGCCGTCGATCAGCGCGTGGTGGATCTTGGTGTACACGGCGAACCGGCCGTCTTTGAGACCCTCGATGACGTGCGTCTCCCATAGCGGGCGGTGCCGGTCGAGCAGGGCGCTGTGCCACCGCGACGTCAGCTCCAGCAGTTCGCGGACCCGCCGCGGCGACGGCAGCGCCGAGCGGCGCACGTGATAGTCGACCTCCACGTGCTTGTCGTATGCCCAACCGAGGTTGGCGATTCCACCCACGAACGTCGCCGGGTGTTTGCGGAAGGTCGGTTGAAAATCGTCTTGGGCGGCCAGCCGGTCGTAGAACTCCCGGACGAAGCCGCGGCCGGCGCCCTGCGGCGGCTCGTACAACTGCAGGCCACCGACGTGCATCGGGTGCTCCCGAGACTCTCCGAGGAGAAATATCGCGTCGGTGGGCGCCATCAAGTCCATCCACCCATTACACCCATTTCGGCTGGTTACCGAAAGCACAGCGTGGCCGGACACGCGCCGACCCGCCGCGTCCCCATACTGGGCTCAACAGACGTGCCGCCGATACGCCCCGCGAGGAGCCGGACCGCGATGGAAAAGTTCACCCCGTCGATCGACTGGGATCACGAGCTGGCGTCCTCGACCCTGTGGATCGCCCAAACCTGGACGATCAGCGCCGGGTGCCTCGTGCTCTTCGGGGTCGCCGTCGTTCACCTCACCCGGTGGGGCGAGCAGTTCTGGCGCGTGACCGGCCGCTACTTCACCGGCCGGCACAGCGTCCCGGTATGGGTCTTGTTGGGCGCGCTGTTGCTGTCGGTGATGATGGCGGTGCGCATCGAGATCCTGCTCAGTTACTACAGCAACGACCTGTACTCGGGGTTGCAGACCGCGTTTCAAGGCGCCGGTGCGGGCAATAAAGCGGTGCGCGACTCCGGGATTCACGGCTTCTGGGTGGCGGTGTGGATTTTCTGCATCATCGCGACCGTGCACGTGTGCCGGGTGATGGCCGATTTGTATCTGACGCAACGGTTCGTCATCCGGTGGCGGGTGTGGCTCACCGAACGGTTGACCACGGACTGGCTGGACGGCCACGCCTACTACCGCGCCCGATTCATCGACGCGACCATCGACAACCCGGACCAACGCATCCAGCAGGACATCGACATCTTCACCGCCGGAATCGGCGGTGCGGCCAACCACCCGAACGTCGGCACCTCCGGCAAGTTGCTGTTCGGGGCGGTGCACGCGGTGGTCTCGGTGATCTCCTTCGCCGCGATCCTGTGGCGGCTCTCCGGCACCCTGCACCTGTTCGGCATGAGCCTGCCCAAGGCCCTGTTCTGGATCGTGCTCGGGCAGGTGACCATCGCGACGGTGGTCGCGTTCTGGCTGGGCCGCCCGCTGATCGGGTTCAGCTTCCGTAACGAGGCGCTCAACGCCGCCTTTCGCTACGCGCTGGTCCGGCTGCGCGACGCCGCGGAGGCGGTCGGGTTCTACCGCGGGGAGCGGGCCGAACGGACCCAGTTGCTCAACCGCTTCGACGCCACGATCGCGAACTACCGGCGCTACGTGCGGCGCACGATCGGGTTCCTCGGCTGGAACGTGACCGTCACCCAGGTGATCACTCCGCTGCCGTTCATCGTGCAAGCGCCGCGGTTGTTCGCGGGCAGCATCAAGCTGGGCGGGGTCACGCAATCGTCCAGTGCCTTCGGCCATATCGAGGACTCGCTGTCGTTCTTCCGCAACGCCTACGACCGCTTCGCCAGCTACCGCGCCGTCATCATCCGCCTCGACGGCCTGGTGCGGGCCAACGCCGCGGCGCGGCAACTGCCGGAGCTGGCGACGGCGCCCAGCGCCGACGGTGTGGTGGAGCTCGCCGGCGTCGAGGTCCGCACACCGGCCGGCGCGCAACTCATTTCGTCGCTCGACCTGCGCCTGACGCCGGGGGACGCCCTCGTCGTCACAGGCCCGTCCGGCAGCGGGAAGACGTCGCTGCTGCGCGCGCTGGTGCAGCTGTGGCCGTACGCCTCGGGCACGCTGCGCCGCCCCGACGGTAGCCATGAGGTGCTGTTCCTCTCGCAGCTGCCCTACGTCCCACTCGGCTCGCTGCGGGCGGTGGTCTCCTACCCGGCCGTGGCGGGCGACGTCGACGACGCAACGTTGCAGGAGGCGTTGCGCAAGGTGGCGCTGCCCAACCTCGTCGCCCGGCTCGACGAGGAGCGGGACTGGGCCAAGGTGCTCTCCCCCGGCGAGCAGCAACGCATCGCGTTCGCGCGCCTCCTGGCGCTCCGGCCCAGGGCGGTCTTCCTCGACGAGGCCACGTCGGCGGTCGACGAGGCGCTGGAGTTCTTGCTGTACAACCTGTTACGCGCCGAGCTGCCCGACGCTGTCGTCGTCAGCGTCAGCCACCGCAGCACCATCGAACAACATCATCACCTGGAGCTGGCGCTGCTGGGCGGGGGCGCCTGGCACCTGCGCGACATCCCCGAACAGATTTCGTCGACCTGACCGCCGTCGTTGACAGTCACTGCCAACGGGTCATACTGTGCCATGCTGGGCGTGACGACGCGCTCTCCCTGACCATTCGGAGGTCGCGATGGCAAGCCCGTCCAAGCTGCGTGTGATCCAGTGGGCGACCGGGGGTGTCGGGCGCGCCGCCATCGAATGCGTGGCTAATCACCCACAGCTCGAATTGGTCGGCTGCTGGGTGCACTCGGCGGACAAGAACGGCCGCGACGTCGGTGAGATCCTCGGCGGCGCACCGCTGGGCGTCACCGCCAGCAACAACACCGACGAGGTGTTGGCGCTGCCCGCCGACTGCGTCGTCTACAGTCCCTTGATCCCCAACGACGACGAGGTGATCGCGATCTTGCGATCCGGCAAAAACGTCGTCACCCCGGTCGGCTGGGTCTATCCCGACGTGGACAACCCTCGGCACCGCGCGATCGCCGACGCCGCCGTCGCGGCGGGGGTCACGCTGCACGGCTCGGGCATTCACCCCGGGGGCATCACGGAACGCTTTCCCCTGATGGTCTCGTCGCTGTCGTCGGCGGTCACCCACGTCCGCGCCGAGGAGTTCTCCGACATCCGCACCTACAACGCACCAGATGTGGTGCGCCACATCATGGGCTTCGGCGGCACCCCCGAGGAGGCCATGGGTGGGCCGATGGCCGGTCTGCTCGAGGCAGGGTTCAAGCAATCGGTCCGAATGATCGCCGAGCACATGGGTTTTCGGATCGACCCCAACATCAGGACCATTCAGGACGTCGCGGTGGCGACCGCCGACATCGACTACGCGCCCTTCCCGATCACCGCGGGCAAGGTGGCGGCGCGGCGGTTCCGCTGGCAGGCCCTGGTCGACGGCGAGCCGGTCATCACCGCGGCGGTCAACTGGCTGATGGGTGAGGAAAACCTTAATCCCGCCTGGCACTTCGGCGAGCAGGGCGAGCGCTTCGAGGTCGAGATCACCGGCGACCCCACCATCAACCTGACCTTCAAGGGCCTGCAACCGGAGACGATCGCCGAAGGGCTGGTGAAGAACCCGGGCGTCGTGGTCACCGCCAACCACTGTGTCAACGCCATCCCGGATGTCTGCGCCGCCGAACCCGGCATCAAGACCTACCTGGACCTGCCGCTGTTCGCGGGCCGCCCGGCGCCCAAGCTCGCCGCCCAGTGACCGTGGCCCCGTGAGCTACAGCCACCCCGACTCGATGCGCGGGCACGCCGCGATCGTCACCGGCGCCGCGCAGGGCGTCGGCAAGGGTGTGGCCGCCGCCCTGCTCGAACGCGGCGCGTCGGTGCTGGTGGTCGACATTCAGGAGGAACGTCTGGGCGCCACCACCGACGAGCTGCGCGCGGCCGGGCGGGTCGAGCAGCTGGTCGCCGACTTGCGCGATCCGGCCAGCGCCGCACGGATCGTCGCCGCGGCGGTGGACGCGTTCGGGGCCGTGCACGGCCTGGTCAACAACGCCATTGCCACCAACGAACCGAAGGCATTCGTCGACATCACCACCGAGGACATCGCGCTGGGCCACGACGTCGGTCCCCGGGCCACCTTTCTGTTGATGCAGGCCGTGCATCCGGTGATGGTCGAGGCGGGTGGCGGGTCGATCGTGAACCTCGGCTCGGGCACCGGCACCGGCGGCGAGCCCAAGTGGGGCGGGTACGCGGCCGCCAAAGAGGCGATCCGCGGATTGTCGAAGGTGGCCGCCCTGGAGTGGGGGCGCGACAACATCCGGGTCAACGTCGTCTGCCCGTTCGCCGAGTCCGAGGGCGTCAAGTTCTGGAAGTCGTTCGCGCCCAAGGAATACGAGAAGGCGGTGAGCCGCGTCCCGATGAAGCGGACCGGTGACGTGCGCACCGACGTGGGCGCGTTGGTGGCGTTCCTGCTCGGATCCGACGCCTCCTTCGTCACCGGGCAGACCATTCACGTCGACGGCGGGATCGGCTGCTTTCGGTGAGCACCGCCGGGCACGAGTCACTGCGGGATCGGCAGCGTGCGCAGATCCGCGCCGAAATCCGGCGGGCGGCGTTCCGGCTGTTCGTCGAACGCGGCTACGAGGCCGTGACCACCGAGGAAATCGCCACCGCGGCAGGGGTTTCCGCACGCACGTTCTTCAGGCACGTCCCGGCGAAGGAGGACCTGCTGCTGGCCCCCGTCCGCCACGGGGGCGCCGTCATCGTCGGCCTCCTCGAGGCTCGCCCGGCCGGCGAGCCGCCGGACGTGGCCCTGATCAACGCGATCATCGCCCGGACCCGCTCGTTCGACCACTCCGACACCGAGGAGTGGCGGAAAGCTCTGCTGGTCTCCGGCGACCTGCTCGACAAGGTCAAGGTGCACACCCCCGCCGACCAGGAACGTGCGACGAAGCTGATCGCCGAGCGGATGGGGTCACGTCCGGGGACCGATCTGCGGCCCGGCTTGCTGGTTCACCTCGCATTCGCCGCCGCGGATTTCGCGTTCCAGCAATGGGTTCGGCAATCCCGCGCCCCGCGGCCGCTGGACGGTTACGTGGCCGAGGCGCTGGACGCGGTCAAAAGCCCGCACTGGAGGCGCTCGCGCCGGATCACGTCGCCGGGCGCGCCGGGCGCGTGAGTGCCCGCCACGGCGACGAAGAGGCCGCGCGGCACCAGCCGTCCCATTACCCAGTGGCTCATGATTCGCGCCGCGCCGCTTCGGGGTTGGCGACGCGAATCGGAGCACCGTCGAGCCAGGCCAGCACCGCCTCCACGGTGTCGGCGTAGAAGGCGGCCAACATCTCTCGTGTGACATAGCCCAGATGCGGCGACAGCGTCACGTTGGGGAGCCGCCGCAGCGGGTGGTCGGCCGGCAGCGGCTCGATGTCGAAGACGTCGAGCCCGGCGGCGGCGATGCGCCGCGACCGCAGCGCGCCGAGCAGCGCGGCCTCGTCGACGATCGGGCCCCGCGAGGTGTTGATCAGGTACGCGTCCGGCTTCATCAGCGCCAGCTCGGACGCGCCGATCAGGCCCCGCGTGCGCTCGGAGAGCACCACGTGCACGGACACCACGTCGGCCCGCTCGAATAGCTCGGCCTTCTCGACCCGTACCGCGCCCACCCGGGCGGCGGCCTGCGCGGTCAGGTTCTGGCTCCAGCCAATGACGTTCATGCCGAAGGCGGCGCCGTACTCGGCCATCCGGGTGCCGATTCGGCCCAGGCCCACGAGCCCGAGCGTCTTTCCCGCCAGCGTCACCCCGGTGCTGGTCTGCCACCCGCCGGCGCGCATCCGGTGGTGCTCTTCGGCCAGGTTGCGCACCGTCGCGAGCAGCAAGCCCCACGCGAATTCCGGGGTGGCGTCGCGCAGCGAGCGGAACCGCGGGTGAGAGAAGTCGGAGTGGGCGACCAGGACGCCGTGCTCGGTGGCGGCGGCCATGTCCAAGTTGGGCAGGGCCTTGCCCACGATCGTGATCAGCCGCAGCTCGGGCAGGCGTTCGATCAGCGTGCGTGGGAAAGCCATTCGCTCGCGCAGCGTGCAGACCACATCGAAGTGCCGGAGGGCCTGCGCGGCGTCGTCCTCGGACAAATGCCGGTCGAACACCGTGAGCTCGGCGCGCGCCCGCACCGGTGACCAGTCGGCCAGCTCGACGGCCACGCCGCCGTAGTCGTCGACGATCGCGACGCGGCGGGTGGGTTCTCCCATGGCCCCTATTGAACCTGGGGCTCAGATTGCATACTCACGCGGCTCGTGTTGAACGGAGATCCACTGCTCGGTGGTGAATTCGTCGATGGCCCACTGACCGCCGAATCGGCCGATCCCCGAGCTTTTTTCGCCACCGAAGGCGGTGTTGGCGTCGTCGTTGACCGGCGAATCGTTGATGTGCGTCATGCCCACGTCGATTCGCCGCGCGAAACGCACCGCCCGTTCGACGTCGCCGCTGAACACCGCCGAGGACAGCCCGTAGGGGGTGTCGTTGGCCAGCCGCAGCGCGTCGGCCTCGTCCTCGGCGCGGATCACCGTCATCACGGGGCCGAACACCTCTTCGCGGGCGGTCGGGGCGTCGTTGCCCGCCGTCAGGACGTGCGGTGGCAGGGCCAGGCCGGTCGGCCCGAAGGGGTCGCCGCCACATAACAGTTCGCCGCCGTCCTTGGCCGCCCGCGCCACCTTGTCCTGGATCGAGTCCAGCTGCGATCGGTTGATGATCGGCCCCAGCTGCGTGGCCGGGTCGGACGGGTCGCCAACGCGAGCGATTTCGCCCGCGCCACAAAGCGTTCGACGAAGTCGTCGTAGATGCCGGCGTCCACGATGATCCGGTTGGCGATCATGCAGATTTGGCCCTGGTGGAAGAACGACCCGAAGATCGCGGCGTCGACCGCGAGCTTGAGGTCGGCGTCGTCGAGGATGACCACCGGCCCGTTGCCCCCGAGTTCGAGGGCGGTCCGCTTGAGCGCCGCCTTCTGGGCGATCCCCTCGCCCACCTTGGTGGACCCGGTGAACGACACCACCTTCGCGGCCGGGTGCTGCACGATGGCGTCGCCGATCTCCGATCCCGACCCGATCAGCACCGACAGCAATCCCGGCGGGAGGCCCGCCTCCTCGTAGATGCGGGCCAGCAGCAGCCCACCGGTGACGGGTGTGTCCCCGGCCGGCTTGAGCACCACAGCGTTGCCGACGGCCAGAGCCGGTGCGACCGACCGATTCGACAGCTGCATGGGGAAATTCCAGGGCGAGATGACGGCGACCACGCCGACGGGCTCCCGGTAGACGCGGCTCTCCTTGCCGGGCACGTCCGACGGCATGATCTTGCCCTCGACGTGGTGCGGCATCGACGCCGCCTCCCAGAGCACGGCCAGCGCCTGGCTCCACTCCAATTCGGCCTTGGCCAGGGTCCCACCGGTCTCGCGCACCAGCCACTCGATGATCTCGTCCTTGCGCCAGCTCATCACGTCGGCGGCGCGGCGCAATACGCCCGCGCGCCCCGACGGGGGCCGGGCGGCCCACTCGCGTTGCGCGCGCGACGCGGTGTCGTACGCCTCGTCGAGGTCGCCGGCGTCGGCTTGGGCGATCTCGGTCAGCGTCTCCCCGGTCCACGGGTCGGTATCGGCGCGCTTCTCACCGGACGACCCGGCGCGCCAACGGGTTCCAATCGGCATCGACGTGAACGGTCCGTAACGGTCGGTCATGGTGCCACTCCGAGTTTGATATGCGGGCCGGATTCCTGGTCGTGCCAGGCCCGCTGAGCGTCCTCCAGGGAATACCGGCGCGTCTCGACGCTGATCCGTCCCTCGGCGGCGTGTTCGGTGATTTCCCGGTAACCGTCGCGCAGCACGTCGGGTCCCATCGCGTCGTTGAGGTGCCCCACGTGGGTGCGCCCGGTCAACGACCGGAACGGCACCTCGGCCGTCGGTCCCGCGCCTTCGCCGACGGTGATCAGCGTGGCCCCGTTCGCGGTGGCGTCCAGGGCCGCGAGGAACGGCTTGCCATAGACGAGGTCGATCACCACGTCGTAGCCGCCCGCATCGCCGGCCTCGGCCCGCAGGGATTCCGCGTCGTCGTCACCGCCGAGCCGCACCGTGGCGTCCGCGCCGAGGGCGCGCCTGTTGCAGGGCGTCCGGGTTGCGGCCCGCACCCACAACCCGGCCCGCGCCAAGCAGTTTGGCCACCTGCACGGCGATGCGGCCGACCACCCCGGTGGCGCCCAGCACCAACACGGACTGGCCGTGTGACACGTCGGCGTGCCGCGTCAGCGGCAACCACGCCGCCAGCCCGGCGATGCCGCATGCCACGGCGAGGTCGTCGTCGACGCCGTCGGGAACGGGAAAGGTCTTCGCCGGGTCGATGCGGCAGCGTTGCGCCCACGACCCGAACGGATCCGGCGGCGCGTTGAAGTACACGCGCTT
This sequence comes from Mycobacterium sp. E2462, assembly GCF_001672685.1. Classification (NCBI taxonomy): domain Bacteria; kingdom Bacillati; phylum Actinomycetota; class Actinomycetes; order Mycobacteriales; family Mycobacteriaceae; genus Mycobacterium; species Mycobacterium sp. E2462. Next base: position 3,437 of record NZ_LZKC01000467.1, on the reverse strand, counting down.
GCCGCCCAACGTGCCGACCCCTTCCCTGCCGACCACGGACGGAATCACCGGTTGTCCCATCTTCCCCGACGCCAGGATGAGGTCCACCGGGTTGCATCCGGCGAGGGTGACCTCGACGATGTCGCGGCGGGGATCGCCGTCGGGTTCGTCGAAGTCCCGGACCGTCGGGGTTTGCCCCGCCGCTTCTAGCACCGCCGCGCGCATACGACCTCCACGTCCTCCGATGTGCAGCTGACGCAAAGGGTTTCCCCGGACGGCGGATCGAAACGGTCCGCTCAGCCGCGCCTATCCGGCAAGCGAAACGGCCGTCACGAGATGACCGGCGGGTAGGGCAGGTCGGTGCTGCTGTCGGGGTTGACGTACACCGGGTGCCCCAGCGAGGGAAAGGCCCGCTGCGGGCACGCCGGTCGATCGCAGATCTTGCAGCCGGCGCCGATCGGCACGGTGGCCTCGGGGTCCGCGGGGTCGATGCCGACGGAGTAGATCAGCTTGTTCGCGTGCGCGACGTCGCAGCCGAGCCCGATGGCGAAGCTCTTGTCCGGACCCAGGTATCGGCTGGGCTCCGTCGTGGTGGTGCGCGCCACCCAGAAGTAGGTGCGCCCGTCGGGCATCTGCGCCACCTGGGTCAGGAATTGACCCGGGCGGGCAAACGCGTGGTGCACCACCCACAGCGGGCAGTTTCCGCCGACGCGGGAAAAGTGAAAGGCGTTGGCGGACTGGCGCTTTGAGATGTTTCCGGCGCTGTCGGTGCGGACGAAGATGAACGGAATCCCACGCGCACCGGGCCGTTGCAGGGTCGACAGCCGATGACAGATGGTCTCGAAGCCGACCTCGAACCGGCGGGCCAGGTAATCGATGTCGTACCGCGCCCGTTCCGCGGCGTCGAGGAAGGCCCGGTACGGCAGCAGCAGCGCGCCGGCGAAGTAATTGGCGAGCCCGATGCGGGCCACGCCCCGCGCGTCGTCACTGAGCTGGTCGTCGGCGGCGATGATCCCGGCAATCATCCTGTCCTGGGTGAGCAGCGCAATCTGTGTGGCCAGCTGGAAGGCGCGCTGTCCGGGCAGCAACCAGCGGGCCAGATACAGGGTTTGCGATTCGGGGGCGAAGAGGCGCTTGGCGTTGGCGCTCAACACCTGGCCGTCGTCGATCACCACCGTCACGCCGAGTTGCGCGCCGAGCAGTTCGGCAAGTTGTCCGTCGAGCCCACCGATGCGCAAGCGGGCCTTCGCAAACAGCTCTTCGGCCGCGACGTCCAACTCGGCCACGTGATTTTTCCGGTCGTAGAAGAAGTCCCGCACTTCCTCGAACGGCATCGACTGCTGCGGCGGCACGGACAGGTCGAGGTTGGCGCGGCTGTGCAGCGCCTCGAGGTCGGCCGTGGTGTCGTGCAGGCGCCGGTGCAGGTTGACCAGCGTCTGGCCGATCTCCGGCATGCGGGCGACGAGCTCCTCGATCTGCGCGTCGGTGGCCGGCGTGTCGGTGAGCACCTCCCTGAGATCCGAGACCAGGCGGGCATCGGAGTCCGGGGCGAAGTATTGCGACGGCAGGTCGAAGCGCTCGGCGAGGGTCAGCAACACCGCCACGGTGATCGGCCGTTGGTCGTTTTCGAGTTGGTTGACGTAGCTGGTCGACAGTCCCAGGACGCGCGCCAGCGCCACCTGGGTCAGCCCCTGCTCGTCACGCAACCGCCGCAGCCGCGCTCCGGCGAACGTCTTCGCCACCCGCCTCACGGTACCCGCGGCAGTTTCGCAAACTTCGCAAAACCGCCCCGCACAGGACACAAAAATACGCTTTTGCAGTGCCTTTACCGGCTCGACGCCCGTGCGTACTGTGCGGCTTATGCGCATTCACGACGTTCGGACCCGGCGTAGCGCCGAAAACTTCCCCCGCACCGAGCATCTGGCGTGGAAGGTCGCCGAGGTCGCCGCGGACCCCGTCGAGGTGCCCTCCGACACCGCGGCGATGGTGATCAACCGCATCATCGACAACGCGGCGGTCAGCGCCGCGTCGATCACCCGCCGGCCGGTCACCGCCGCCCGCGCGCAGGCTGTGGCGCACCCCCATTCCGCGGCGGGCGCCAAGGTGTTCGGTGTCGACGGTGATTACTCACCGGAATGGGCGGCCTGGGCCAACGGGGTGGCCGTGCGCGAGTTGGACTTTCACGACACGTTTTTGGCTGCCGAATACTCCCACCCCGGCGACAACATCCCCGCCCTGGTCGCGGTCGCCCAGCACCTCGGGGTCGGCGGTGCCGACCTGATCCGCGGCATCGCCACCGGCTATGAGATCCAGGTCGACCTGGTCAAGGGAATCTGCTTGCACGAGCACAAGATCGACCACGTCGCGCACCTGGGCCCGTCCGTGGCCGCCGGGCTGGGCACCATGCTGCGCCTCGACAAGGAGACGATCTACCAGGCCGTCGGCCAGGCGCTGCACCTGACCACCGCGACCCGGCAGTCCCGCAAGGGCCTGATCTCGAGCTGGAAGGCCTACGCCCCGGCCTGGGCCGGGAAGGTCGCCATCGAAGCCGTCGACCGCGCCATGCGCGGTGAGGGCGCGCCGGCACCCATCTGGGAGGGCGAGGACGGCGTCATCGCCTGGCTGTTGTCGGGCCCCGAGCACACCTATCAGGTGCCGCTGCCCGAACCGGGCGAGCCCAAGCGCGCCATCCTCGACACCTACACCAAGGAGCATTCGGCCGAGTACCAGAGCCAGGCGCTGATCGACCTGGCCCGCAGGCTACGCGACCGGATCGGTGACCTCGCGCAGATCGCGACGATCGCGCTGCACACCAGCCACCACACCCACTACGTGATCGGCACGGGTTCGGGCGACCCGCAGAAGTTCGACCCGGACGCCTCCCGCGAGACCCTGGACCACTCGGTCATGTACATCTTCGCCGTGGCGCTGCAGGACGGCACCTGGCATCACGAGCGTTCCTACGCGCCGGAGCGAGCACACCGGCCCGACACCGTCGAGCTGTGGCGCAAGGTGTCGACCGTCGAGGATCCCGAGTGGACCCGGCGCTACCACTCCAACGACCCGGGCGAGAAGGCGTTCGGCGCCCGTGCCGAGATCACCCTGCGAAGCGGCGAGGTCATTGTCGACGAGATCGCGGTCGCCGACGCACACCCGCTGGGGGCGCGGCCATTCGAGCGCAAGCAATACATCGGGAAGTTCACCGAGCTGGCCGAGGGCGTCGTGTCCGACGGCGAGCAGCGCCGGTTCCTCTCGGCCGTCGAGGCACTGCCGGACCTGCAGGCGGGCGCGTTGGGTGCGCTCAACATCACCGTCGGACCCCTGGTGCTCGACAAGGCGCCGACGATCCCACCGGGGATCTTCGGATGAGCGGACTGATCGGCAGCGCCGTGCCCGCGACCGAGAAACGCGCCCGGATACCGTTGCAGCACACCGCCTTGCAGGCCGCTCCGTAACCG
>NZ_LZKC01000466.1:0-624 GCF_001672685.1 Mycobacterium sp. E2462 | reverse complement strand
GTGGCCGACGACGACAACGCCGTCTTGAGCGCGCGGGAATGTTGGGATCTGCTGGCGGGCCACACCCTGGGTCGGTTGGTCACCTGCGTCGACGGCCGCCCCGACATCTTCCCCGTCAACTACGCCGTGCAACGCGGCACCGTGCTGTTCCGCACCGCGCAGGGCACCAAGCTGGTCAGCACCGCGATCAACGATCGGGTCCTCTTCGAGGTCGACGACCACACGGTTGCGCAGGGCTGGAGCGTCATCGTCAAGGGCACCGCGCGGGCGTTGCACACCCGCGAGGAGCTGCACGACGCCGAACGGGCGCAGGTGTTGCCCTGGACGCTGCCCGAGAAGACCCACTACGTGCGGATCCTGCCCGACGAGGTGACCGGGCGCCGGCTGCGGTTCGGGCCGCGCGACGGCACGCCGTGGTGAACGACCCGAATCCTGTTGCCTCACAACGAACCCAGCGTCGGTTCCGCTGGCCACTCGACGAAGTCGGTAAGCGGGCGCCGCGGCGTCGCCGACAAGGGATCGGCGTTGATCGGCGCCCAGCCCACCCGCAACAGCATCTGCGGATGATCGCGATCCCCGAACACGCTGGCCCGCACCGCGTCCCGCGTCGCGGGCGTCTCCAGC
>NZ_LZKC01000465.1:0-561 GCF_001672685.1 Mycobacterium sp. E2462 | reverse complement strand
ACCGCCCTCGCCGAGCGCATCCACGCGATGAAGGACTTCCGGCAGAGCAACAACCCCTACATCCAGATGGTGGCCATGCGGTACGAGGCCAAGCACTGCGGCCAGGACGACATCCTGTCCGGCAACGACGACCCGGCCCTGCCGCTGGTGACCTGCTCGACCGACCGCAAGGTGGCCTACCTGCTGGCGCCGTCGATCATCAGCGGAGACCAGATCCAGGACGCCAGCGCGAGCATGAACCAGCGCGGCATCGGCTACGTCGTCGACGTGCAGTTCAAGCAGGCGGCGGCCAACACCTGGGCCGACTTCACCGCGGCGCACATCGGCACCCAGACCGCGTTCACGCTGGACTCGCAGGTCGTCAGCGCGCCGATGATCCAGGAGGCGATCCCGGGCGGCCGGACCCAGATCAGCGGGGGTGACCCGCCGTTCACCGCCGCGACCGCCAAGCAGCTGGCCAACGTCTTGAAGTACGGCTCGCTGCCGCTGTCGTTCGAGGCCTCGGAGGCCCAAACCGTCTCGGCCACACTGGGATTGACCTCGCTGCGGGCAGGTCTGATC
>NZ_LZKC01000464.1:0-1627 GCF_001672685.1 Mycobacterium sp. E2462 | reverse complement strand
CGAGTCGTCGACGCCCACCCGCTCGACGCCGAGCACCTCGGCGTACACCCCGGCCAGGAGCTCCTCGGTGGGGGTCTGCGGGGCGCGGTAGTCGGCGACCGCGTACTCCGGGGCCGGCAGCGCGCGGACGTCGAGCTTGCCGTTGGACGTCAGCGGCAGCGCGTCCAGCGCCACCACCGCGGCGGGCACCATGTAGGCGGGCAGCCGGTCGGCGAGGGCGGTCCGCACCGCGCCTTGATCGGCGGTTCCGGTGATGTAACCGACGAGGCGCTTGACGCCGGCCTGGTCCTCGCGCGCGACGACGGCGGCCTGCTGCACGCCGTCCAGCGCGGCGAGCGCGGCCTGCACGTCGCCCAGCTCGATGCGGTAGCCGCGGATCTTGACCTGCTCGTCGGCGCGGCCCAGGTATTCCAGCTCGCCGCCGGAGTTCCAGCGCACCAGGTCCCCGGTGCGGTACATGCGCGTCCCGGCCCCGCCGAAGGGGCAGGCGACAAACCGCGCCGCCGTCAGCGCGGCCCGGCCGAGGTAGCCGACCCCGACGCCGGCGCCGGCCACGTACAGCTCGCCGATCACGCCGGGCGGCACGGGGTTCAGCGCCTCGTCGAGCACGAACAGCGCCGCGCCGGGCACCGGCGCGCCGATCGGCACGGGCCCGATCGTCCCGGCCCGCAGCGGCGCGCTGATCGCCACGCACATCGTCGTCTCGGTGGGGCCGTAGGCGTTGACCATCACCCGCCCGGGCGCCCAGCGCTCGACGACCTCGGCCGAGCACGCCTCCCCGACCGTGACCAGGGCCACCGACTCCAGCCCCTCGGGCTCGAGCATGGCGATGGCGGACGGGGTTTGGGTCAGCACGCTGACGCGCTGGGCGACCAGCAGCGCGTGGAAGTCCTTGGGCGACCGCGTCACCGGCTCGGGCACCACCACCAGGCGGCCGCCGGCCAGCAGCGGCGCGAAGATCTCCCACACCGACACGTCGAAGGCCAACGAGTGGCTGTGCGACCACACCCCCGCGCGAGGCAGGCCCGCGTCCAGCGCCGCCAGCAGCTGCGTGGCGTTGCGATGGGTGATGCCAACGCCTTTCGGGACGCCGGTGGTGCCGGAGGTGTAGATCAGGTATGCCACGCCGTCGGCGCCGGGCACCGGCAGCGCCGTGCCGGGCTGGGTGTGCACGACGGGGTCGTTGACGTCGATCACCGGCAGGTCGTGGCCGGCCAGCCGGCCGGCGAGTTCGGCGGTGCTCAGCGCGACCAGTGGGGCGGCGTCGGCGAGCATGAACGCGATGCGCTCGGCCGGCAGGCCCGGGTCGATCGGCAGGTAGGCCGCGCCGGTCTTGAGCACACCCAGGATGGCCGCGACGGCCTCCGCCGACCGCGTGAACACGACGGCCACCACCCCGCCCGGGGCCGCGCCCGCGGCCGCCAGCAGGTGCGCGAGCCGGTTCGACGCCTCGTCCAGCTCCCGATAGGTCAGCGCCAGGCCGTCGCAGACCACCGCCACCGCCTCCGGCGCGCGGGCCACCTGCTCGGCGAACACCGCCGGGATGGACTGCGGCGCCGGCGCCGGCGCGGCCAGCACGGCCCGGTTGCCCAGGGCGTCGAGGCGCGCGCGCTCGCCGGCGTCGAGC
>NZ_LZKC01000463.1:0-3282 GCF_001672685.1 Mycobacterium sp. E2462 | reverse complement strand
CCGGCGCTGCCCCACCGCGGCGGCATCCCCCTCGCCGGTGCCCGACCTGATCCGCAGGCGTGTCAACGCCTTTGGTGCCCACCAGATCCAGCGGCCGAGCACATGAATGAAGGCGGGCAGCAACACCATTCGCACCAACGTAGCGTCGACCAGCACCGCCAGCGTCAGGCCGACGCCGAGCATCCGCATGAACGACACGTGCGCGGGGATCAGCGCGGCGAACGAGATGGACATCACCAACGCGGCGGTGGTCACCACCCGCCCGATGCCCGCCAGGCCCAGCGCGGTGCTCTCGTCGGTGGCGGCGCGCGCCTCGTACGGGATGGGACGCTCCTCGTGAGCGGGCGGCGAGGCCATCCAATATTCGTGGATGCGCGAAACCAGGAACACCTCGTAGTCCATCGCCAGCCCAAAGGCGATGCAGAACAACAACACTGGGATGTTGGCATTCAACGTTCCGTTGGGCGTGGTCCCCAGTGCGTTGAGGTGCCCGTCCTGGAAGATCCACACCATCGCCCCGAAGGCGGCCGTCAGCGACAACACGTTGCACACCAGGGCCTGCACCGGGATCACCGCGCTTCCCGTCAGCAGGAACAACAGCGCGAACGTGATCAGCGCGATCAACCCGAACACCAGCGGCAACCGGTGGGTGATCGCGGCGACGCTATCGCGGTTGATCTGCGCCAACCCGGTCATCTGCACCGACCGCTGCGCCGGGGCGGCCACCTGGTGTAGCCGGTCCAGCTGGACGTCGGAGGCATGCGAGTACAGGGGCGCGGTGCTGTCCACGGTCAGAAACGCACTGCCGTTGGCCATTCCGGTGGCAGCGGCGGGCGGCCCCGCCAACCTGCCGGCGACGAAGGTACCCGTCGGGGCGGAGACGGCGGAGACGTCGGGGACGCGCGACAGCGCGGCGGCGTAGCCCTGCAGATCGGCGGGGGTGACATCGCGGGCGTCGGGCAGCACGACGGTCATCGAATTGCCCAATCCGCCGGGGAAGTCGTTGTCGAGCATGTCGGCTACCTGGCGCGCCGTGGCGGACCGGGGCAACACCCGTTCGTCGGGGAAGCCCCACTTCACGCCGAGAAACGGAACGCCCAGCAGCACGAGCAGCGCAACCACGCTCAACCCGATCGGCGCGGCGTGATGCCGCACGACCTTGGTGGAGCGGTACCAGAACAGCGAGGTGACCGGAGTGTGCGCGTGGTCGCGCCAGGATTTGGTCTTCGCGGTGACCCCGAACAGGCTGCGGCGCACGAACCGGGACACGTCCAACGCGTCGAGCCGCGCACCGAGCAGGGCGATCGCCGCGGGCGTGATCACCACGGCCGCCAGCGCCACGATGATCGCGGCGGCGACGATGGTGTACGCCGACGACTTGAGGAAGTACATGGGGAACAGGGCCATCACCGCCATCGACAGCCCCACGGTGGTGGCGGAGAACAGCACGGTCCGGCCGGCGGTGGCCATCGTGCGCACCAACGCCCGCTCCCGGTCCTCGGTGCGCGCCAACTCCTCCCGGTACCGGGTGATGATCAGCAAGTTGTAGTCGATCGCCAGGGCGAGGCCCATGGCGATGCTCAGGTCCAACGCGTAGGTGGACACATCGGTGGCGAAGCTGATCACCCGCAAGACCGACATGGTGCCGACGATCGCGAACAGGCCCAGCACGATGGGCAGCGCCGCGGCGACCACGCCACCCAGCACCCACACCAGGACCGCGAAACTCAGCGGAACGGCGATGGCCTCCATCAGGACAAGGTCGCGTTGGTTCTGGTCGTTGATCTGCGCGTACGCCACGGCCATGCCCCCGGCGCGCACGGTCACCCCGGGGCGATCGTGCACCAGCTGGCGGGTCAGCGCGCTGGCATACTCCTGCGCCTTGTTCTCGCCGCCTTTGAGTTCGGCCACGATGAGCCCGGAGGTGCCGTCCTTGCTGACCAACTGGGCCGCGGCCGCCGGGGGCGACGTCCACGGGGAGGAGACGTTCAAGACCCAGGGCGACCGCGTGAGCTGTCCGGCGATGTCGGTGCCGGTCTGACGCGCCTGTTCGCTGCGCGCCCCGGTCGGGGCGGTCACCACGATCAGCATGGTCTGGTCGGTCTGGCCGAGCCTGTCGCGCAGCACGTCGGTCGCCCGCGCGGATTCCGACGTCGGGTCCTGGAAGCCACCACCCGAGAGCTTGTCGATCACCGGGATGCCGAAGATCGCCGCCGCGACCATCGCCAGCGCCGCCACCGCGATGATGCGCCTCGGCGCGGCGATGGCCAGCCGGGTGAGTGTTTGCAGCATGGCGTAGGGCTATACCCACAACGCCGCCGTCTGACCCACCGCGACGTTTGGTGATCTGGTACTCGGGTATCGAATCGGGAGCGGCGGCCCCGGACGGGAAATCGGGATACAGGCCGCCGGTTCGACTGAATCAGCGGCAGATTGGACCACCCATGAGCGACGGGGACGACGCCATCAACATCAGGCACCCGGGCGACGACGACTGGCAGGCGGTGTATGAGAACCAGGCCCGCACGTTCGGTGACCCGGTGGGCGCGCGCGACGTCGAGGCGTGGAAACGGCGGGTAACCCCCGAGGACATCCTGATCGCCGAGGACTTGTCCGACCCGGACCAGCCGTACTTGGTGGGCACGTCGATTATCTATCGCACCCAACTCACCGTGCCCGGTGGGGGCAGCGTCCGTGCGGCCTGGCTGACCATGATCGCCGTGGCTTCGACACACCAGGGCAAGGGCATCTGGGCGAAGCTCAGCTCCCAGGGGCTGGGGATCCTGCTGGACCGGGGCTACCCGATCGTGTTCGGTGTGCCGACGCAGACCGCGATGTACGACAGCTTCGGTGCGGGGGTGTCGAGTTACAGCCACAGCTATTCGGTCGACCGCCGATTCGCCAAGCTGCGCGACGCACCGGGTGAGATCCGGGCCCGCGAGGTCAGCGCCGAACAGGCGAAGGATCGGCTGCCGGAGCTTTATGACCGGTGGCGCGCCGTCACGAACGGGGCGGTGGAACGCGACAGCGCTTGGTGGACCGACGCATTCGACGACCGGTCGATCCAGCGGGGCGACAAGTCCGAGCTGAAGTACACCATCCACCCCGACGGCTTCCTGACCTACCGCGTCGTCGGCGAGGACGTGCACGGCTACCGGCCGCCGCTGGGCACCGTGGTGGTGCAAGACTTCTGCCCCATCACCGACGACGCGCACACCGAACTGCTCGCGACGCTGCTGGTCTTGGAGATGTTCTACGAGATCCAGATCGACGTGCCCGTCG
>NZ_LZKC01000462.1:0-10213 GCF_001672685.1 Mycobacterium sp. E2462 | reverse complement strand
ACCGGTACGTGCGGGGCAACACCGTGCTGGCCGAGCACGCCGACGGCGGCGTGCTGCGCGTCGACGAGAACACCGGACGCGGCATCGCCTTGTCGACCGACGCGTCGGGCCGGTACACCAAGCTCGACCCCTACACCGGCGCGCAGCTGGCGCTCGCCGAGGCGTACCGCAACGTCGCCGTCACCGGCGCCACCCCGGTCGCGGTGACCAACTGCCTCAACTTCGGGTCGCCCGAGGACCCGGGCGTCATGTGGCAGTTCTCCGAGGCGGTGCGCGGGTTGGCCGACGGCTGTGTGGCCCTTGGCATTCCGGTGACCGGAGGCAACGTCAGCTTCTACAACCAGACCGGGTCGGCCGCGACCCCGCCCGCAGCCGCCGGCCGCACAGCCCCAGCGGGGCCCGGGTGGCCAGCGCCAGCGCGCCACCGACCGCGGCTTGCAGCCCTGGCCGCCAGCGCTGCGGCAGCCCTGGGCTCGCGAAGCTCCAGCAGACGAGGGCCGCGGCCAGCAGCAACGAGCTTGCCCGCCGAATCGCGTTGACGCTCAACGGGATTGGATGGCGCGGCTCACCCGAACAGCCGGGGCAGCACCGCCTCGGAGGTGTCGCGCAGCTCGGCGAGGGACACGGTGAACAGGCCCTGCACCTCCACCGAGTCGGAGGCCGGATCCGCCACGCCGATCCGGACGGCGGGCAGCCCGCGCGCCGCACACATGGAGCGCAACCGGCTCTCCTCGGTGCGCGGCACCGCCACCAGCACCCGGCCCGACGACTCGGAGAACAGCGCGACGAACGGGTCGGCGTCCTCGGGAAGCACGATGCGGCAACCGGTTTCACCGGCCAGTGCCGCCTCCACCACGGCTTGGGCCAAACCGCCCTCGGACAGGTCGTGTGCGGCAGACACCAACCCGTCGCGGGAGGCCGCCACCAGCACCTCGGCCAGCAGCTTCTCGCGCTGCAGGTCCACCGCGGGGGGCAACCCGCCGAGGTGATCGGCGGTCACCTGCGCCCACACCGAGCCGTCGAACTCGTCGCGGGTCTCGCCCAGCAACAGCAGGGACTCACCGGGCTCACCGCCCAGCCCGGTCGGGATGCGCCGGGCGACGTCGTCGATGACGCCCAACACGCCGATCACCGGGGTGGGCAGGATCGCGGCCGACCCGGTCTGGTTGTAGAAGCTGACGTTGCCTCCGGTCACCGGAATGCCAAGGGCCACACAGCCGTCGGCCAACCCGCGCACCGCCTCGGAGAACTGCCACATGACGCCCGGGTCCTCGGGCGACCCGAAGTTGAGGCAGTTGGTCACCGCGACCGGGGTGGCGCCGGTGACGGCGACGTTGCGGTACGCCTCGGCGAGCGCCAGCTGCGCGCCGGTGTAGGGGTCGAGCTTGGTGTACCGGCCCGACGCGTCGGTCGACAAGGCGATGCCGCGTCCGGTGTTCTCGTCGACGCGCAGCACGCCGCCGTCGGCGTGCTCGGCCAGCACGGTGTTGCCCCGCACGTACCGGTCGTACTGCTCGGTGATGAAGGCGCGGCTGCACAGATGCGGACTGCCAAGCAGTGCAAGCAAAGTCGCGCGCAGTTCGGCACCGGTCGACGGGCGGGGCAGTCCGGTGGAGCGGTCGGCGTTGAGGGCATCCTGCGTGTCGGGGCGGGCGACCGGGCGCTCGTAGACCGGGCCCTCGTGGGCCACGGTGCGCGGTGGGACGTCGACGACGGTCTCGCCGTGCCAGGTGATGCGCAACCGGTCACCGTCGGTGACCTCGCCGATCACGGTCGCCAGGACATCCCACTTGCGGCACACGGCCAGGAAGGCGTCCACATTCTCGGGCGCGACGACGGCGCACATCCGCTCCTGGGATTCGCTGCACAGCACCTCGGCGGACGTCATCTCGGTGGTGCGCAGCGGCACCGCGTCCAGCCGGATCGCCATCCCACCGTCCCCGGCCGAGGCCAATTCAGAAGTGGCACAAGCCAATCCGGCGCCACCCAGGTCCTGGATGCCGATCACCAGGCCGCCCGAGTACAGCTCGAGGCAGCACTCGATGAGCACCTTCTCCATGAACGGGTCGCCGACCTGCACCGAGGGCAGCTTCTTGCGGGAGTTCTCGCTGTCGAAGGTCTCCGACGCCAGCACGGACACGCCGCCGATACCGTCCAGCCCGGTGCGCGCGCCGAACAGGATGATCTTGTTGCCGGCGCCCGACGCGAACGCCAGGTGCAGGTCCTCTTGGCGCAACACTCCGACGCACAACGCGTTGACCAAGGGGTTGCCGGCATAGCACGCGTCGAAGACGGTCTCGCCGCCGATGTTCGGCAAGCCCAACGAATTGCCGTAACCGCCGATGCCGCGAACCACACCGTCCACCACGCGGCGGGTGTCCGGCGCGTCGGCGGCCCCGAACCGCAGCTGGTCCATGACCGCGATCGGCCGCGCCCCCATCGCCATGATGTCGCGGACGATGCCGCCCACCCCGGTGGCAGCGCCCTGATACGGCTCGACGTAGGACGGGTGGTTGTGCGACTCCACCTTGAAGGTGACCGCCCAGCCGTCGCCGATGTCGACCACGCCGGCGTTCTCCCCGATGCCGGCCAGCATGCCGGCGCGCATCTCGTCGGTGGTGGTCTCACCGAAGTAGCGCAGGTGCACCTTCGAGGACTTGTACGAGCAGTGCTCGCTCCACATCACCGAATACATCGCCAGTTCGGTGTCGGTGGGCCTACGGCCGAGGATCTCGCGGATCCGCTGGTATTCGTCGTCTTTGAGGCCCAACTCACCGAACGGCTGCGGCTCGTCGGGGGTGGTCGCCGCGCGGTCGACGGTGTCGATCGCCTGGGTGGGCGCGCTCGTCCCGGACACAGTCACGGCTCACAGTCTAGGGTGGCGCGGCCCGGCGCGTCCGCCCGCGCGTCAGGCCGGCGCGAGGAACGCCCGCATGGCGGTCGCGTAGGCCGTGACGTCGCGCGCGCCCATCAACTCGCGGGCGGAGTGCATAGCCAGCTGCGGGGCGCCGACGTCCACGGTGGGGATGCCGGTGCGCGCCGACGCCAACGGCCCGATGGTCGAACCGCAGGGCAGATCGGCGCGGTGCTCGTAACGCTGCAGGGCCACGCCGGCCTGCTCGCAGGCCAGCGCGAAGGCCGCGGCGGTGCGCCCGTCGGTGGCGTACCGCAGGTTCGGGTGCACCTTGAGGACCGGCCCGGCGTTGACCTCGATCAGGTGACCGGGCTCGTGGCGCTCCGGATAGTTCGGGTGGGTGGCGTGGGCCATGTCGGCCGAGGCCAGCAGCGAGTCGGGCAGCGAGCGCAGGAAGTCCTCCCGGTCGCCGCCGCGCGCGAGCACGATCCGCTCCAGCACCGTGCCGAGCAGATCGGACTGCGCACCGTGGTCGGAGGTGGAACCCACCTCCTCGTGGTCGAAGAGGACCAGCACGGGCACGTAGCCCGCCGGCTCGGCGTCCAGCAGAGCCTCCAGGCCCGCATAGCAGCTGGCCTGGTTGTCCAGCCGCGGCGCGCTCAGCAGGTCGGCGTCGGCGCCGATCACCGCCGACGGCGTCAGGTCGTGGGTCATCAGGTCGGCGGACAGCACGTCGCCCGGCGCCACCCCGGCGCGCCGCGCGACGTCGTCGACGAAGGGCTGCTGGGTGTCACCGGCGCCCCACACCGCGTTGACGTGGCGCTGCGGGTCCAGCGTGAGCGATCTGCGGTCCTCGGCCAGGTGGATGGCCAGCTGCGGCACCCGCAGCAGGGGCTCGTCGATCCGCACCACGCGGTGCTCGACGCGGGCGCCGGCGCGCACCGACAGCCGGCCGCTCAGCCCGAGGTCGCGGTCCAGCCACGAGTTGAGCCACGCGCCGCCGTAGGGCTCCAGCGCGACCACCCGCCAACCGGCGACCCATCGATCCGGGTGCTGCTTGACCCGCAGGTTGGGGCTGTCGGTGTGGGCGCCGACGATGCGAAACGGGCCGGCGGGGCCGGCGGAATTCCACGCGATCAGCGAGCCCGCGCGCACGACGAAGTAGCGGCCCGGTTCGGTGGGCCACCGGTCGGTTTCGCTGAGTTCGGTGTAGCCGGCCTCGGTCAGCCGGGCCGCCACGGTGGCGCACACGTGAAACGGCGACGGCGACGCGTCGATGAATGCGCAGAGTCCTGCGGCGCTGGCCGGCATGGAACTATCATCGCCGGTCGACGCGGCCGCCTGCGCGGCGGCTGGACGCTCGCGCCGCTTTCGGCGCTCACCGTCGCCACGCCCCGCCCAACGGCGCGGCTCCTCGCCCGCGCCGCTTTCGGCGCTCACCGTCGCCACACCCCGCCCAACGGCGCGGCTCCTCGCCCGCGCCGCTTTCGGCGCTCACCGTCGCCACGCCCCGCCCAACGGCGCGGCTCCTCGCTCGCGCCGCTTTCGGCGCTCACCGTCGCCACGCTAGGGTCGCCCATGTGCCTTCGGTGCAGCCCCAACCCATCCTCGAGCCGCTCACGCCTGCGGCCATCTTCGTGGTGCTGACCATCAACGACGGCGGCGAGGCGACCGTGCACGACGCCCTGCCCGACGTGTCCGGGCTGGTGCGTTCCATCGGTTTCCGCGAACCCCCCAAACGGCTGTCCGCGATCGCGTCGATCGGTTCCGACGCCTGGGACCGCTTGTTCTCCGGGCCGCGCCCCGCCCAATTGCACCGATTCGTCGAGCTCAAGGGCCCGCGACACACCGCGCCCGCGACTCCCGGGGACCTTCTGTTCCACATCCGCGCCGAGAGCCTGGACGTCTGCTTCGAACTGGCCGACCGGATCTTGCGGTCGATGGCCGGCGCGGTCACCGTCGTCGACGAGGTCCACGGCTTTCGCTACTTCGACAACCGCGACCTGCTCGGCTTCGTCGACGGCACCGAGAACCCCGACGGCCCGCTGGCGGTCAGCGCCACCGCCATCGGCGACGAAGACCCCGAGTTCGCCGGCTCCTGCTACGTCCACGTGCAGAAGTACGTGCACGACATGACCGGGTGGAATTCGTTGTCGGTCAACGAACAGGAACTCGTGATCGGCCGCACCAAGCTGGAGAACCTCGAGCTCGACGACGAGACCAAACCCCCGAACTCGCACATCGCGCTCAACGTGATCGAAGACGACACCGGCGCCGAGCTCAAGATCGTGCGGCACAACATGCCGTTCGGCGAGCTCGGCAAAAGCGAGTACGGCACCTACTTCATCGGTTACTCGCGCACCCCCACGGTGACCGAGCGCATGCTCGAGAACATGTTCCTCGGCGACCCGCCCGGCAACACCGACCGCATCCTCGAATTCTCCACCGCCGTCACCGGCGGGCTGTTCTTCTCCCCCACCGTCGATTTCCTCGACGACCCGCCGCCCCTGCCCGTCCCGCCGGCGACAGCACCAGCCGCTGCCCCGGATGGCTCACTGTCGATCGGCAGCCTGAAAGGATCCCCGTCATGAACAACCTGTACCGCGAACTGGCACCGGTCACCGACGCCGCCTGGGACGAGATCGAGGAAGAGGCGACGCGAACGTTCAAGCGGCACATCGCCGGGCGACGCGTCGTCGACGTCAGCGAACCCGGCGGGCCGGTCACCGCGGCGGTCAGCACCGGTCGGCTGGTGGACGTCCAAGCACCCACCGAGGGCGTGGTCGCGCAGCTGCGGGCCAGCAAACCGCTTGTGCGGCTGCGGGTTCCGTTCACGTTGTCGCGGACCGAGATCGACAATGTGGAGCGCGGCGCGCAAGACGCCGACTGGGATCCGGTGAAGGACGCCGCGAAAAAGCTGGCGTTCGTCGAAGACCGGGCCATCTTCGAGGGCTACGCCGCGGCGTCCATCGAAGGCATCCGCTCGGCCAGCTCGAACAAGTCGCTGACCCTGCCGGCCGACCCTCGCGAGATTCCCGACGTCATCACCCAGGCGATCTCCGAGTTGCGCCTCGCCGGTGTCGACGGCCCGTACTCCGTGCTGCTCTCGGCCGACGTGTACACCAAGGTCAGCGAGACCACCGAGCACGGTTATCCGATCCTCGAACACATCGACCGCCTGGTTCCCGGCGACATCATCTGGGCGCCGGCCATCGACGGCGCCTTCGTGCTGACCACCCGCGGCGGCGACTTCGACCTGCAGCTGGGGACCGACGTGTCGATCGGCTACACCAGCCACGACGCCGACACGGTGCAGCTGTATCTGCAAGAGACGCTGACCTTCCTGTGCTACACCGCGGAGGCCGCCGTCCCGCTCAACCCCTAGGAATAAACGCCGCCGGGCCGCTGCTGAGCGTGGGGTAATTGACCGAACCTCACTCGCTGAAGGCAGGCTTTCGATGGCAGAGACCCTGGCCGGTGCCACCGCTCTGGTGACCGGCGCCACTTCGGGAATCGGATACGCGATCGCAAGGGAACTGGCGGCTCGCGGCGCCGAAATCGTGGTTCACGGACGCAGCGCCGAGCGCGGCGCGAAGACCGTCCGCGACATCGAAAACGCTGGCGGCACAGCGCGTTTCGTCGCCGCCGACCTCAATGATGCCGACGACGTACGCAGGTTGGCCAGCGAGGCAGGCCCGGTCGACATCCTGATCAACAACGCCGGCATCTACGAATTCGGCGCGACTACCGAGACCGACGACGCGACGTTCGACGAGCACTTCAACATCAACGTGCGCGCCCCCTACATCCTGGTCCAGCAGCTGGTGCCGGGCATGGTCGAGCGTGGCGGCGGCACCGTCGTCAACATCAGCACGGTCGTGGCGTCGGTGGCGGGCGCGGGGGCCGGCATCTACGGCGCCAGCAAGGCCGCCGTGGAACAGCTGACGCGCGTCTGGGCGGAAGAATTCGGCGGCACGGGGGTGCGGGTGAACGCCGTCGCGGTCGGGCCGACCGACACGCCCGGTGTGGCGGTCGTCCCCGGGCTGCTGCAGTCCGTGGCCGCCAGTACGACATTGGGACGCCCGGCGGATCCGGCCGAGATCGCCAAGGCCGCAGCGTTTCTCGCCTCGCCCGACGCCAGCTATGTCAACGGCGCGGTGCTGCACGCCACCGGTGGGCAACGCTCGATCGCCGCGTGACGGTCTACAGGTCCAACACCAGGTCACCGGCCGGGGCGGCCGAGCAGATCAGGACGGTCCCTGCGTCCGGCGGCTGCAGCGGCGGCTGCACATAGGTGGTGGCACCGGCCACGACGCCCGTCTCGCACACGTGGCATACGCCGCTGCGGCAGGAGAACCGGGTCGGCACGTCGCACGCCTCGGCGAATTCCAGGATGGTGCCGTAACCGGCGGACCAGTTGACGGTGAGGCCGCTGCGGGCGAAGGTGACCGACGGGCCAGTCCCCGGCGCTCCGGCCGGCGGGTGGGGCGGCGAGCGCGGCGCGGCGTCGACGACGCCGGGGTTGACCGGTGGCAGGGCGCCGAAAAGTTCGGTGTGAATGCTGGAGTCCTGCAGGCCGGCGGCGATCAGCGCGGCGCGGACGTCGATCATGAATCCGGTTGGGCCGCAGACGTATGCGGCGGCCTCGGCAGGTAGGCCGAGTGACTCGATCACCCGGGGGTCCGGGCGCCCGTCGGCCTCGGTGAAGAACACCCGCTGCACGGCATGCGGCAGCGTCGCGATGAGTGCGGCGACCTCGTCGGCGAAGGCTTGGGTCTGGCGGTTGCGCGTAACGTGCAACCACCACAGCGCGCGGTCACTGCCGGCCGCCGACAGCGCACGCAGCATCGCCAGCACCGGGGTGATGCCGATCCCCGCCGAGATCAGAACCACGGGCCCGCTGCCGTCGGCCAGATGGAAGTTGCCCCGCGGGGCGGCGGCCTCGAGTACCGATCCGGGCTGGGCGTGGGTGTGTAGCCAGCGGCTCACCACACCGCGGTCCTCGCGCTTGACACTGATGCGGTAGTCCTGCGGGTCACCGGACAGCGAGTAGCTGCGCAGGGGCGCCGGCTCAGCCGCCCCGGGCACCCTGAGGGTCAGGTACTGGCCGGGCAGCGCCGCCGGAAGCGCGCCGTGGTCGTCGGCCGCCAGCCGAAACGACACGACTTCGGGGCTCTCCCGGTGTATCGCCGTTATGCGCAGGGGGCGAAAACCGGTCCACGCCGGCGCGGGTGCGGCGGGCGCCGCGTCCTGCCGGGCCAGCATGTCGCGGAAGGATTGTTGCCAGCCCGGGCTCAGCGCCGGGATGTCGACGACCTCGCGCAGCCGCGCGCGGTCACCGCCGGGCAGGTAGAGCAGCGCGTCGACGGCGGCGACGCTCTGTTCGTGGCGCCCGCGACGGGTCCGCACGATGTCATCGCCGGCCCGCACGTGACCCTCGGTGATGACTCGGAGGTAGAATCCCGGGCGATGTTGTGCCACAAGGAGATTAGGCATCTCGGGGGCACCCAGGCGCAGCCCGACCCGGAAGCAGGTGACGCGCGGCTGGGTGACCTCGAATTCCGCCTCGCCGATGCGATACCGGTCGCCGATGCACACCTCGTCGTCGGGCAGGCCGGTAACGGTGAAATTCTCCCCGAAATGGCCTGGCGCCAGGTCGTCGCGGCCCAGGTAGTTTTTCCAGAAGTCGTAGGACTCACTCTGGTAGACCATCACCGCGCGCTGTTCCCCGCCGTGGCCGGCCAGATCGCCCTGCCCGTCGCCGTCGATGTTGAGGCGGCGCACCATCACCGGCCCCTGCACCGGTGTCTTCCAGATGCCGGTGAAGACGTTTTTGCCATGCCACGCAACGTTTTTAGGCTTGCCCACGTTCACCGACAACAGCTTGCTCACCGCGTCACCTCGACCTGATCCGGAGCCCAGCCGGGCCGTTGCCACCGCCGCAACGCGGCGGCACCGTCACTCGAGCGAGCGAAGCTGCGCTGCGCGGCCCACATTAGGCCTGCGCGATGCGGGCGGCAACCGCTGCCTTCGGCCGGATCTGGGGCTGTCGCCCACAGGCATCCGCGTGCATAATGGGTCAGTCATCCCAAAAATAAGGGGCGTCATGCCGGCTGTTCATCATCGCTACACGACCGTCGACGGCCATCGGCTGTTCTTCCGGGAAGCGGGTGACGCCGCGGCGCCCGCCGTGGTGCTGCTGCACGGATTTCCCACCAGTTCCTACATGTTTCGCGACCTGCTGCCCGCCCTTGCCGATCGCTACCACGTGATCGCGCCGGATCACCTCGGCTTCGGCCTTTCCGACGCCCCGCCGGTCGAAGCCTTCGATTACACCTTCGACGGGCTGACCGAGCTGACGACCGGGCTGCTCGACACGCTCGGCGTGCAGCGGTACGCCATGTACGTGCAGGACTACGGCGCGCCGATCGGGTGGCGGCTGGCGTTGCGCGACCCGGCGGCGATCACCGCCATCGTCACCCAGAACGGCAACGGGTACGACGCGGGATTCGTCGAAAGCTTCTGGAAGACCGTGTGGGCCTATCAGGATGACCAGAGCCCCGAGACCGAAGCGGCGGTGCGGCAGTTCCTCACCCTGGACGCCACGCGCTGGCAGTACCTCACCGGCGTGCCGGATGAAACGCTGGTGGACCCGGAGTCCTGGCTGCACGACTACGCCCTGATCTCGCGCCCGGGCAACGACCTGGTGCAGCTGAAGTTGTTTCGCGACTACGCCACCAACGCGCCGCTGTACCCGCGGCTGCACGACTACTTCCGCGCGAGCCGGGTGCCACTGTTGGCGGTGTGGGGCCGTGGCGACCAGATCTTCGGGCCGGCCGGTGCCACGGCGTTCGCCGACGACCTGCCGGACGCCGAGATCCACCTGCTCGACGGGGGCCACTTCCTGTTGGAGTCCGCCCCCGACGAGGTCACCGAACTGATCCGCCGCTTCCTGGGCAACCACATCCCGGTGCCGTGATCGACACCGGCGCGCGGGCTTGACTGCGGATGCGCTGGCCGGGTGCGGCCGCCAGCTAACCTGGGGCGATGGCCCATCCCGATGTTCAGGACGAACAACGGTTGACCGCCAAGGGGCGCGCCACCCGGGACCGCATCGTGCAGGCCGCCGCGCAGCTGATCGTCACCGAGGGCCTGTCGGCGGCCAACCTCGAAGCCGTGCGGCGCGCGGCGTCGGTCAGCGGCTCCCAGCTGGCCCACTACTTCGCCGACAAGAACGCGTTGATCCGCGCGGTGATCCGACGCCAGATCGGGGTGGTGCTGGACTTCCACCGCCAGCCTCGGCTGCGGGGGCTGCGTTCGTTCGACGACTTCGAGCGGTGGATCGACTTGAACATGCGC
>NZ_LZKC01000461.1:0-1166 GCF_001672685.1 Mycobacterium sp. E2462 | reverse complement strand
CCAGCGCGTTCCAGCCGCCGGCCGGGTGATGCGCCGTCGACTCGAGGCGCCGCATCACCTGGCGGGCGGTCAGCGCCGGGAACCGCGCCCGGACGAGCGCCGCCAGCCCGCTGACCAGCGGCGCCGCGTAGCTAGTGCCGGACACCGGCGCGGCGGCCAGCGACGGCACCCCGTCGCCGGGAGCGGCGACGTCCACCCACGGGCCGGGCAGGGTGAAGGGCGACGGCGCGCCGTCGGCGCCGGCCGAGCCGACGGTCAACACGAAGTCGTCGTACCAGGCGGGGCTGACCGTGACCGTGGCCGTGTCCCAGGTGGGGTCCGGCCGCTGCGGCGGGCACTGCCCGGCGCCGCCGGTGTTGCCCGCGGCGGCGACGACGACGGCGTTCTTGACGTCGACGGCGTAGGCCAGGGCGGCGCCGAGCGTCCGGTCGTCCGGCGGTGACGCGGCCGGGACGCAGGCGACCGAGGAGATGTTGATGACCGACGCGCCGAGGTCGGCCGCCGTCCGCACGGCCTTGGCCAGGGTGTCGACGTCGCCGACGCCGAGCCGGGACCGGTCGGAGGCGAGCGAGAACTTGGCGCTGGACTGGCGGATGCTGACCAGGGTGGCGTCGGGGGCCACGCCGCTGAACCCGTCGGCCGCCGGATCGGCCTTGGCGGCGATGATGCCGGCGACCAGGGTGCCGTGCGCGTCGCAGTCCTGGGTGCCGTCGCCGGTGGACACGTAGTCCCCGCCCGGCACCACCCCGGGCAGCCGCCGGTGCCGCGCGACACCGGTGTCGATGACCGCGACGCGTTGCCCAGCGCCGCGGCTGAGCGGCCAGACCGCGGACAGGTCGAGTGGGCCGCCGCTATCCCGGCCGGGGCCGGCCTGCGGGCTCAGCGCCGCGCAGACCTCCCGCTGGGCGGTCGGCGACGGCGGCGCCGGCACGGCCGGCTTGGGCAACAGCCGGTCGTCCACCGCGGGCGGTGACACCGCCCGGGCGACCGGCGTCGCACCGTGGATGAGCGCCACCAACGCCGCCGCCGCGAGCAGGCGCGCACCGCGCGGCGCCCTCACCGCAGCCAGACGCCCCGGGCGGCGGCGTAGGCGCCGCAGATCCAGCCGGTCAGGGGCACCAGCGCCGCCAGCGCCACGCACTCGAGCAGCTCCACGGCCCGGCGCG
>NZ_LZKC01000460.1:0-3683 GCF_001672685.1 Mycobacterium sp. E2462 | reverse complement strand
AGCGACCAATGCTGGCGCCACATGAACACGACGCTGCTTTCCCTGGCCGACGGGGCTGACCTGATCTTCGCTGGCCAGAGCTACCAGGAACCCGCAGCGAACGTTGCCGAGTATTACGACCTCCCGTTGGCCACCCTGCACCACGTCCCGATGCGGCCCAACGGGCAGGTGGTGTCTTTGCTTCCCGCGCCATTGGCGCGGTCGTCGATGGTGGGGTTCGACTGGTTCTGTTGGCGCCTGAACAAGAAGGTCGAGGACGCCCAACGCCGCGAGCTGGGTCTGCCGAAGGCGACGGGGCCGTCGCCCCGGCGAATCATCGAACGGCGGTCGCTGGAAATTCAGGCCTACGACGAGGTGTGCTTCCCGGGCTTGGCCGACGAGTGGGCCGACTGGCGTGACCAGCGACCGTTCGTCGGCACGTTGACGATGCAGCTGGCCACCGGCGCCGATGACGAGGTCGCGTCGTGGATTGCCGCCGGTACCCCGCCGATCTGTTTCGGATTCGGCAGCATGCCCGTGGCATCCCCGGCCGCGACGGTGGAAATGATCGGCGCCGCGTGCGCCGAGCTGGGGGAGCGGGCGTTGATCTGCGCCGGCTACAGCGATTTCAGCAGTGCGCCGTCTTTCGAGCACGTGAAGGTGGTGGGAGCGGTCAATTACGCGGCGATCTTCCCGGTCTGCCGCGCGGTCGTCCACCACGGCGGTTCAGGCACCACGGCCGCCAGCATGCGCGCGGGCGTTCCCACCGTGATCCTGTCCATGGACGCCAACCAGACCATTTGGGGAGCGCAGCTCAAACGCTTGAAAGTCGGGACGACGCGGCGCTTTTCGGCGACGACCCGGAAAACCCTCACCGCCGACCTGCGCCGGGTGCTGGCGCCGGATTACGCGGTGCGCGCCCGGCAGATCGCCAGCCACATGACCAAGCCCGCCGACAGCGTCCGCAAGGCCGCCGATCTCGTCGAGAATTTCGCCCGAGCGCGCAGCCGCGCCTGAGCGGGTCCGCAAGCGCCGGGGAAAATATGCCCCGAAAAGCGTCGGTAAATTGCGCTTTTCGGAGCCATCTGTGGCGGATACGAAATCGCGCGGTTTCCAAAGACACGCCGACGGTCCTCTGGCACAATGTATCCTCAGCCGACGATGCCTGCGCTGCTCGAAGGTCGTCACAGTGCTACGGTCCGGGGGAAAGGCCGATGACATTGGCTTTGCCAGAATTCACCACACCGCTACTGCGATGTAATTCATTTTCGTTGCAATCGCCGAAGGCGTTGCATCGCCGTTCCGCCTTTTCCTCTAGGAAAGCGCATTGGCCAGCGTTGATCTGCAATTCGCAGGCCACCGGCGACTCGCCGAAGTTGCCCATGCTGACGGAGAGTGATTAAGGTTACGGTCGCGATGAAATTTGCTGTGGCGAGCTATGGAACGCGTGGCGACATCGAGCCGTGCCTCACCATCGGTCGTGAACTGATGCGCAGGGGCCACGAGGTGCGCATGGCCGTCCCGCCGAACCTGGTGGAGCTGGCGCAGAAGGCCGGTCTCCCGGCGATCGCCTACGGCCCCGATATGCACGACTTCTGGAGCGACGAATTCATCCGTGACTTTCGGAAGAATTTCGTGCGCAACCCGATCAAGCTGATCCGCGATGCGTGGGAGCCCGTGCTGCGGAATTGGCAGGAGATGAGCGCGTCGCTGATGTCGGTGGGGGCGGGAGCCGACCTCATCTTCAGCGGCCAGCTCTACCAGGATCTCGCCGTGAATGTCGCTGATTACTACGGCATTCCGATGGCCACCCTGCACTACATTCCGATGCGGCCCAACGGTCAACTGATCCCACGAATGCCCAAGCCGTTGGTGCGCACCGGCATGAGCGTCTACGACTGGATGTGCTGGCGCATGAACAAGCGGGCCGAAGACCGGCAACGCCGCGACCTCGGGCTGGCCACCGCGACCGTCGCGTCGCCCCGGCGGATCGCCGAACGCGGTTCCTTGGAAATTCAGGCCTACGATGACGTGTGCTTCCCCGGCCTCGCCGAGGAGTGGGCGAAATGGGGCGGCCAGCGGCCCTTCGTCGGTTCGCTGACAATGGAATTGACGACCGACTCCGACGACGAGGTGCTGTCGTGGATCGCGCAGGGCACGCCGCCGATCTGCTTCGGCTTCGGCAGCATGCCCGTCGCCGAGTCGCCCGCCGATACCGTGGCCATGATCGCCTCCGCCTGCGCGGAATTGGGGGAGCGGGCGCTGGTGTGTTCGGGCAAGACCGATTTCAGCGGCGCCTCCCACGGCGACCACGTGAAAGTCGTGGGACCAGTGAATTACGCGTCGGTCTTCCCCGTCTGCCGCGCCGTGGTGCACCACGGCGGCGCCGGCACCACTGCCGCGGGTCTGCGCGCCGGCGCCCCTACCCTCGCGTTGTGGAGTTTGAGCGATCAAAAGATCTGGGCCGCCCAGCTCACCCGCCTCGGAGTGGGCTTCGCCCGTCACTTCTCGACCGTGACGCGGGAATCACTGATCGAAGACCTGCGGCGCATCCTCGCCCCGGAGTACGCCGCCCGCGCCCGCAAGCTGGCCGCTCGGATGAGCACACCCGCCGACAGCGTGCAGAACACCGCCGACCTCCTGGAGAAATTCGCTCGCACCACGGTGTGACTCGTCATGCCGTGGGGCGGCAAACGCCGCCTCACGACCAACTTCCGCGACAACGCCGGAAAACACCACCACCAGGGCATTCTCAAGTGTGTTGCGTGACCGGACTTTTCAGTGATTCGCGGCGCCGAACGAGCGCCCATGGTGCCCAATGCCGGGACTGCGACCCCACCACCTTCGCCCGCCGCGCGCCTCGCGCGCACGCCCGTTACTATTACCTAACCTACCTAACTTACCTCGGCGATAATTCTTCACGTCGGCGTAACGAAAGCGTGGTTCGGGGGCTCTGATGTGACGCCTCGGGCAGAAAGGGGTCTCGCGGTGAGCAGTTGCGCGGCCGGCCCGCCGAAAGTCAGCGTGGTGTCGACCACGCACAACCAAGAGGCCTACGTCCGGCAGACCTTCGACAGCTTCATCGCCCAGCGGACTGAGTTTCCGATCGAAATCGTGGTCGCTGACGACGCCTCGACGGACGCCACCCCGCAGATCATCCGGGAATACGCCGACCGCCATCCCGACCGCTTCCGGCCGATCCTCCGGCCGCAAAACCTCGGTCTCAATGCGAACCTGACGGGAGCGTTGTCGGCCGCGCGCGGCGAGTACATCGCGCTCTGTGAAGGGGACGACTACTGGGTGGACCCCTTGAAGCTCAGCAAACAGACGGCCTATCTCGATCAAAATCCCGGCGCAGGGTTGTGTTTCCATCCCGTTCGTATTCGGTGGACCCGCAACCGGGGCCATGACTTGAAGTTCGTGCACACCCTGTATCAGAAGATGGAAGAAACTTTCTTTCCCAAGTTCCCGCCGCCATTCCTGGCCGGCGACGTCAGCGTCGAGGGTTTGCTCTCACGGAATTTCATCCAGACCAACTCGGTGATGTATCGCCGGCTCCCCCGCTATGACGACATCCCGCCGGACGTCATGCCCTTGGACTGGTATCTGCACGTGCGCCATGCCCTGCACGGCGAGGTCGCGATGTTGCCCGAGACCATGGCCGTGTACCGCCGTCACCCCCACGGGATGTGGTTCAACTCGAT
>NZ_LZKC01000459.1:0-26125 GCF_001672685.1 Mycobacterium sp. E2462 | reverse complement strand
GCGCCGCGCTGATCCCGGTGTTGCGGGACACCGGCCTGGCCATGGTGGTGTGGGCGATCGCGGTGGCCGCGGCGCTGGCCCTGGGAAGCTGAACCTCCCACGGCGTAGGGCGCGGGTGCGGTACCTTTGCGTCTGCTCGGGTGAGAGCGGAGGACGCAATGAAGCAGATTGCCGCGACCAGCGGGCCCACCAACGTCGGCCTGCTCAGCGTCGGGTCATACCGCCCGCAGCGGGTGGTCACCAACGACGAGTTGTGCGAGAACATCGACTCCTCCGACGAGTGGATCTACTCGCGCACCGGGATCAAGACGCGCCGCTTCGCCGCCCGCGACGAGTCGGCGGCGTCCATGGCCACCGAGTGTGGCCGCGAGGCCGTGTCCAAGGCCGGGCTCAGCCCGGCCGACGTCGACTGCGTGATCGTCGCGACCAGCACCCACTTCCTGCAGACCCCGGCCTGCGCGCCGGTGGTCGCGGCCCGGCTGGGCAGCACCGGCGTGCCGGCGTTCGACGTCTCCGCCGGGTGCGCCGGCTTCGGCTACGCGCTGGGGGTGGCCGCCGACATGGTCCGCGCGGGGACGGCGGCCAAGGTGCTGGTCATCGGGTCCGAGAAACTGTCCCCCACCGTCGACATGACCGACCGCAGCAACTGCTTCATCTTCGCCGACGGCGCAGCCGGAGTCGTGGTGGGGGAAACCCCCGAGCAGGGCATCGGGCCCACGGTGTGGGGCAGTGACGGCGAGCAGGCCACCGCGATCCGCCAGGACATCGACTGGATCGACTACATGGACGCGCCGGCGGGCCCGCGCCCGTTCCTGCGGTTGGAGGGCAGCGCCGTCTTCCGTTGGGCCGCTTTCGAAATGGGCAAGGTGGGCCGGCAGGCGATGGACGCCGCGGGCGTGCGGGCCGACGAGATCGACGTGTTCCTGCCGCACCAGGCCAACAGCCGCATCAACGAGCTGCTCGCCAAAAGCTTGGAGCTGCGCCCGGATGCGGTGCTGGCCAACGACATCGAGCACACCGGCAACACGTCGGCGGCGTCGATCCCGTTGGCGATGGCCGAGCTGCTGGCGACCGGCGCGGCCAAGGGCGGCGACCTGGCGCTGCTGATCGGGTACGGCGCGGGTCTCAGCTACGCCGCGCAGGTGGTGCGCCTGCCGAACGGCTGAGCGGGCGTCCTCACCCGTCGCCGGCGGCCTCGTCGGGCGCGGCGCCGTCCTGGTCCTCGCCACGCAGCCGGGCCTGCAACAGTTCCCGCTCGCGGCGGCGGCGCTCCCCCGCCACGGCCAGCGAGGCGGAGGCCCGCCGCCGCAACGGGCCGAACACCCAAATGCCGAGGGGCATCGCGATGATCAAGGCGAACAGGGTGGCGACGACGATCGGGAACTCGCGGATGCCGAGCAGCCGCGCCACCCCGTAGATGGCGCCGGCGAGTGCGACCACCAGCAGCAGCCGGGCCGCCGCGTAGAGGCAGACGTCGACGACCGCCCGGCCGGCGCCGCCCGCTGCGGCGCTGGCATCGCTGGATCCGTGAGACACAGGGAGAGCCTACGGCGCGGGTATATTCGCTCCAAGGAGGTGTTGCGTGCTCTACCTGCTGCTCGTCGTGATTTTCGGGGCGTTGATCTACGCCGGCTGGCGCGCGTCGCGGTCTCAGCTGCACCGGACCAAGACGCGGGTGATCGGACCCGACGACGACCCAGACTTCTTGCGGCGCTTGGGCCGGGGGGACAACCCGCGCTGACGCCCGCTAGCCGGTTAGGCCCGGGCGCTGTTCGCCGGGAAAGCCGTCGGCCACGAGTGCCGCGAGTTCGGTGAGCGCCTCGCGGGTGCCGCGCCGCAGCCGCTCCAGGTCGATCTCGGCGCCCTCGTCGAGATGCGGGTCGAAGGGCACCAGCTGCACCGCGCGGCAGCGCCGCGAGAAGTGGTCGACCACCTTGTTCATGTCGACCTTGCCGGGCCGCGGCCGCACCCCGTTGATGACCGCGATGGAATTGCGGACCAGGTCCTCGTGGCCGTGGGCGTCCAGCCAGTCCAGCGTCGCCGACGCGCTGCGCGCCCCGTCGATCGACCCCGAGCTGACCACGATCAGCACGTCGGCCTTCTCCAGCACCGACGACATCACCGAGTGCAGCAGGCCGGGCCCGCAGTCGGTGAGCACCAGGCCGTAGAACCGTTCCAGGATGTCCAGGACGCGCGCATAGTCGTCGGCGCCGAACGCCTCCGACGCGGCCGGATCCGTTTCGGAGGCAACCACTTCCAGCCCACTCGGGCCCTTGGAGGTGTACCGGCGCACATCGCTGTAGCGCTCGATGGTGCCCGCGTCGTGCAGCAGCTGGCGCACCGTGGCGGCCGTCTCCAGCGGAATCTTCTGGCTCAGCGTGCCGCGGTCCGGGTTGGCGTCGACGGCCACCACCCGGTCGCCGCGGATCGACGCGAAGGTGGCGCCCAGCGTCGCCGCGATCGTGGTCTTGCCGACGCCGCCCTTCAACGACAGCAGGGCGACGCGGTAGCTGCCCCGCAGCGGCCGGTTCACCTGAGCCACCAGGTTGTTGTGGCGGGCGGCGCGCGGGCTCTCGCCCAGGTTGATCAGCCCGCCGGACAGCTTGAACAGCGCGCGCCGCCAGCCTTCCGAGGGCGGCGGCTTGACCGGACGCAGCAGCATGCCGGTGGACAGCTCCGGGTAGGGGGTGTGCGGAAGCGATTCCCGCGGCGGCAAAACCGGCGGGGCCGGCCGGTGCTCGGTGACCGGGCCGTCGTAATAGGCGCCGTAGGCGGTCGGGTCGACCCGCGGGATCCCGGTCATCGGGGTGGGGTCCCAGAGCGGCATCCCGCCGGGCCGGGGCGGGGGCGGCGGCGCCACCTCGCGCCGCTCGGGTGCGGGCATCCGGCGCTCGGTGCGGAACCCGGCGAAGGCGCGGGTCGGCGCGTCCCCGCCCGGCTCGCCCGCGGGCTCGGCGTTCGGCGGCACCGGTCCCCGCGGTGGGAATTGGGTGGTGGGTTGGTCGGGCGTCCCCACGTCCCCCGTCGGATGCTCGCTCACGTGCACTCCCCCTCGTCGTGACTTGTCGTGACTTCGCTCGCTCTCACCCCACGCCCGCATACGAATGCAGGCCGACGGTGACCAGATTAACGAAGAACAAATTGAAGACCATGGCCACGAAACCGACGACGTTGATCCACGCCGCCCTGCGATCCCGCCATCCGGCCGTCGACCTGGCGTGCAGGTAGGCGGCGTAGACGACCCATGCGACGAACGACACCGTTTCCTTGGGGTCCCAGCCCCAGTACCGGCCCCACGCCTGTTCGGCCCAGATGGCGCCGAAGATCACCCCGAAGCCGAATACCGGGAACCCGAAGATCGTGGTGCGGTAGGCGATGCGGTCCAGCGTCTGCGCGTCCGGGAATCGCGCCACGATCCCGGCCAGCCGCCCGTCGGCGCCCGGCTCCCCCAGGCGTGAGGTGCGCAACAGGAACAGGATGCTGGCGATGCCGGCGACCAGGAACACCCCGGAACCCAGGCTCACCACCGACACGTGGATGGGCAGCCAGTAGGACTGCAGCGCCGGCATCACCGGGGCGGCGTTGGTGTAGAGCCAGTGGCCGGACACCGTGAGCAGGATCAGCACCGGCACCAGCAGGAACACCCACAGCGGGCGGTACTGCGGGCGGCGCAGCACGACCACCCCGGCGAGCAGGCCGCACATGCAGGTCAGGTTGATGAACTCGTACATGTTGCCCCAGGGCACCCGCAGGGTGGCCAGGCCGCGCAGCACGATGCAGGCCAGTAGCAGGCCGATGCCCAGGTAGAGCACCGCCTGCCCGGCCCGCCCGGCGCGCTCGTCGAGCGGGCGCGCGGGGGCGTCCTCGACCACGCCGGGGATGGCGCTGTCGGCGGCGACGGCGCCCGCCAACACCCGCTCGCGCCGGTCGGCGCGGCGCCCGCCCGCGTAGGCGAGCTCGACGGCCAGCAGCAGCAGCGCGATCACCAGGGCCACCACGGCCGAGGTGAACGCCCAGTCCGAGTAGCGGGCCAGGCCGATGTTGACGTGCACGGTGTTCATTTGACGTCCACCTGAGGACTCCTTCTGGACGCTGAGGGCGTCTCGGCGCGACCCGCGGCGTCGGCGTCGAGGGCCGCCAACAGCCGCTCGGAGAGCCGCTCGAACTCGTCGCCCCACCCGGAGTTGTCGGTCCGCGCCAAGCCGCCCAGTTCGACGTTCACCGTACCCGGCGCGCCGTCGGCCGGGCCCTCCTGCGGCGTCAGGCGCACCCACACCCGGCGGCGCCGGACCAGCAGCGACACCAGCAGGCCGCCCATCATCGTGACGGCGAACAGCAGCACCCACGCCTGCCCCGGGTCGTGCGACACCTGCAGGTTGACGAACGGGACGGCGCCGTCGAACCGGACCACCGTGCCCGCCGCGGGCCCCTGGTCGATGCGGACCGACTGCCCGGCCCGCAGGTTGACCCGCTTCTCCTTGATCAGCCGGTGCTGCTCGATCAGCCGGGGGTCGAGGCTGAACAGGGATTGCGGCCGACCGGTGTCCAGCCCGGTGTCGCCGCGGTAGATGTCGATGGCCACCGCGGGCGCGTTCAGCGCGGGATACCGCGAGGAGAGCAGGGCGCCGTCGAGCTGCTCCGTCGGCGCCAGCAGGCCCTGGATGGCGATCTCGTGCTGGCGGCGCTCGGCGGCGCTGCGGTAGCTGCCGGCGGGCGGGTCGACGCGCACGACGCCCGACGACAGCAGGGTCTGCGGGTTGTCGGGCCGCCACTGCACGGTCGAGGTGCGCAGCTGCCCGTCGGGAAAGGTCACGGTGAAGGTCGGCGCGTAGCCGTGGCCCTGCAAGTAGACCCGGTCGCCGCCCACCCGCAGCGGGTGGTTGACCTCCAGCCGGTAGCGCCGCCACGTGTCGCCGGCCAGGTCCCTGCCGGACTGGTAGTCGATGTCGGCGGCGAACGAGGTGGCCTGCCCGGACGGCAGGTAGCGCGCGTCGAAGTCGTTCACCCGGATGCACAGCGGGTGCAGGGCGGTGCCGTCGACGACGTTGCCGGCGCGGAACGAGTCGAACGCGGCCGGCGAGGCCGAGCAGAAG
Organism: Mycobacterium sp. E2462; assembly: GCF_001672685.1. Taxonomy (NCBI): domain Bacteria; kingdom Bacillati; phylum Actinomycetota; class Actinomycetes; order Mycobacteriales; family Mycobacteriaceae; genus Mycobacterium; species Mycobacterium sp. E2462. The sequence continues at coordinate 21,032 of NZ_LZKC01000459.1, read as the reverse complement.
CCGGGGCCGCCGTCGGCGATGACGATGACGTTGCCCTCGTAGCCGAACAGCTTGCCGACGGCCACCGCGACCAGGAGGCCCAACAGCGAGAAGTGGAAGACGATGTTGCCGAACTCGCGCAGATAGCCCTTCTCGGCGGACACCTCGACGACCCCGGCGTCGGCATTCCCGTCGTGCCTGATCTCGGTGCGCCAACCGCGCAACCGCTCGACCACCGCGTTGGCCAGGCTGTTGAGATCCTCGGGGTCGGCCGCCACCTGCGCGGCCGCGTGCTTGGGCAGCCGGGCCAGGTTGCGGGGCGCGGCCACCGGGGTGGCGCGCAGGTTGCGGGCGTGCTCGAGCATCCGCGGGGTCAGGCAGCCGACCAGCGAGATGAACAGCAGCACGTAGGTGGCGGTGAACCAGAAGCTCGAGAACACGTTGAAAGCCTGCAGCCGGTCCAGCCACGGCCCGATCACCCGATGCGCCTTGAGGTAGTCGTCGACCTTGCCGGCGTTGAGGCTGCGCTGCGGCAGCAGCGCGCCGGGGATCGCGCCGAGGGCCAGCAGAAACAGCAGCACCAGCGCGGTGCCCATCGAGGTCAGCGCGCGCCAGGTGTTGCGGCACCAGGCCAGGACCCGCCTCAAATCGGCAGCCTGACGTCGGAGACGAACGCGTCGCGCAACCACGAGGTGAAGTCGTTCCAGACCCCGGTGACCAGCAGGGCGCCGACCGCGATGAGCAGCGCGCCACCGAAGATCTGGATCGCCCGGGTGTGCCGGCGCAACCAGCTCAGCGCCCCCACCGCGCCGGCCGACCCGAACGCCAACAGCACGAACGGGATGCCCAGCCCCAGGCAGTAGGCGATCACCAGCGCGACGCCGCGCGCCACGCTGGCGCCGTCGGTGGCCGAGGCGACGGTGATGACGCCGGCCAGCGTCGGCCCCAGGCACGGCGTCCAGCCCAGCGCGAACACCGCGCCCAGCAGCGGCGCCCCGGCGACCGTGGTGAGCTGGCGCGGGGTGAACCGGGCCTGGCGTTGCAGCGCGGGCACCAGGCCGACGAACACCAGCCCCATCACGATGGTCAGCACCCCGCCGACCCGTTGCAGGAGCAGCTGGTTGGTGATCAGGGTCGTCGTCATGCCCAGCACCGCCACGGTGCCCAGCACGAACACCGTCGTGAAGCCGGCGACGAACAGCGCCGCGGAGCCCGCGACGCGCCACCGGGCGCCGGGCGGGGCCTGCGCGGCGCCCGCGCGGGGCTCCTCGTCGACGCCGACCACGGCGGCCAGGTAGGACAGGTAGCCGGGCACCAGCGGCACCACGCACGGCGAGGCGAACGACACCAGGCCCGCCAGCAGGCACGCCCCGACCGCCACCAGGAGCGGCCCGGCGGCGGCGAGCTGGGTGAAACCGCTCATTGCGGTCCCGGGGCCGGCGCCGCCTCGGCGGCGAGCTTGCGCACCTTGGGCTCCAGGTCGGACGCCAGCAGCTCCCGCAGGAACACCGCGGCCACGCGGTGCTGGCGGTCCAGGACCAGGGTGGAGGGGATGACGGTGGTGGGGTACTTGCCGCCGAAGGCGATCAGGGTGCGCATGGCGGGGTCGTAGATCGACGGGAAGGTCACGTGGCGGTCGTTGACGAAGTCGAGCGCCGCCTGCCGGTTGGTGTCGCGCACGTCGATCCCGAGGAAGGACACCCCGGCGTCGCGGGTGACGTCGTACGCCTGCTGCAACTGGGTGACCTCGGCGCGGCATGGCCCGCACCACTGGCCCCAGATGTTGATGACGACGACCCGGCCGGCGAAGATCGGGTCGTCCAGCGACAGGGTGTGGGCGGCGTCGGACAGGTCCGGCCCGGACAGGGGGCCGGGGCGGCCGCGGCGCGACGGCGGGTCGTAATAGATGTCGGTCTTGCCGCCGGGCGAGACGAACTCGAAGGTGCCGCCCTGGGCGACGGCGTCGTGGCCGGAGGAGCAGCCGACGAGGGCGGGAAGCAGCGCCAGCGCCGCCGCCCCGGCTATCGCCAGCCGCCGCATGCTCTACCGACCCGCCGGTTCGCTGTACTCGACGCCCGCCAGGCGGTCGCCCTCATACACCAGCGTGGTCACCGAGCACAGGCCGCACTCGCGCTTGCGGGGGTCGTGCCACAGGCGCTTGCCGGTGAGGTGCAGCCGCAGCGTCCACACCGGCAGCTGATGGCTGACGCACACCACCTCGTGGCCGGCGCCGCGGGCGCGGGCCTTCTCCACCGCCGTCGTCATGCGGGCCGCGATCTCGGCGTAGGGCTCACCCCACGACGGGCGGAACGGGTTGCGCAGCTGCCACCAGAACCGCGGGTCGCGCCACGCCCCGTCGCCGGGGCCCACGGGTTTGCCCTCGAAGAAGTTCGCCGACTCGATCAGGTCGGGGTCGGTGTCCACCGGCAGGCCATGCTTCGCGGCGATCGGCGCGGCGGTCTCCTGGGCCCGTTGCAGCGGCGAGGCGATGACGGCGACGATATCGCGGTCGGCCAGGGCGGCGGCGACGGCGTCGGCCTGCGCCCTGCCCTTGTCGGAGAGGTGGAAGCCGGGCAGTCGCCCGTAGAGGATGCCATCGGGGTTGTACACCTCGCCGTGGCGGATGACGTGCACCCGGGTCTGCTCGGGCACTAGGCACCGTCCTTCGCGGCGTGGGCGGCGCGGGCCGCGGCGGGCAGGGCGTCGGCGATCCGGGCGAACGCGTCGTCGTCGAGCGCCGCCGAGACGAACCACGCCTCGAAGGCGCTGCACGGCGGGTAGACCCCGGCGTCGAGCAGGGCGTGGAAGAACGGCGGATAGCGCCACGTCTGGCTGGCCCGCGCGGACGCGAAGTCGGTCACCGGCTCGTCGGTGAAGAAGACGCTGAGCATGTTGCCGGCCCGCGGGATCTGGTGCGCGACGCCGACGTCGGTGAGCGCCTCGGACAGCAGGGCGGCCAGCCGGTCGGCGTTGCGGTCCAGCGCGGCGTACACCGCGTCGTCGGCGTTGCGCAGCGTCGCCAGCCCGGCGGCGACGGCCACCGGGTTTCCCGACAGCGTGCCGGCCTGGTAGACGGGGCCCAGCGGCGCCAGGCGTTCCATCACCTCGGCCCGCCCGCCGAACGCGGCGGCGGGCAGCCCGCCGCTCATCACCTTGCCGAAGGTGAACAGGTCGGCGGGCACCGGATCGATTCCGTACCAGCCGCTGCGGCTGACCCGGAATCCCGTCATCACCTCGTCGACGATCAGCAGCGCGCCGTGCTCGGCGGTGACCGCCCGCAGCGCGGCGTTGAAGCCGGGCGCGGGTGGGACCACGCCCATGTTGCCGGGGCTGGCCTCGGTGATCACCGCGGCGATCTGATCACCGAACCGGTCGAAGCTGGCCCGCACGGCCTCGATGTCGTTGTAGGGCAACACGATCGTGTCGGCCGCGGCCGCCCCGGTGACCCCGGGCGTGGACGGCAGGCCCAGCGTCGCGACGCCCGAGCCGGCGTCGGCGAGCAGCGCGTCGACGTGGCCGTGGTAGCAGCCGGAGAACTTGACGATCTTGGGCCGCCCGGTGAACCCGCGGGCCAGCCGGACCGCGCTCATGGTGGCCTCCGTGCCGGAGTTCACCAGCCGGACCCGCTCGACCGGGGCGACCCGGGCGATGATCTCGCCGGCCAGTTGGCTCTCGGCGGGGGTCGGGGCGCCGAACGACAGGCCGGTCGCGGCGGCCCGCGTGACGGCGTCGACGACGGCCGGGTGCGCGTGGCCCAGGATCATCGGGCCCCAGGAACTGACCAGGTCGACGTAGTGGTTGCCGTCGGCGTCGGTGAGCCGGCAGCCGTGCGCCGCGGTGATGAAGCGCGGCGTCCCGCCCACCGCCGTGAAGGCGCGGACCGGGGAGTTCACCCCACCGGGGATGACGGCGCAGGCGTCGTCGAACAGGCGCGCCGACGCGGCCACCACCGCCGACCCGTGCGCCGTCGACTGCTCACTGGTTGCCATGCCACCAGTGTCCCAGCCCCCGCGGGGGTTTCCACTACAGGGTGTAGCAGAGGGCGGCCTACTCGCCCTCGCTCGGCTCGGATTGCTGCGCGGCCTGGAAGTTGCGCAGCGCGGCGTCGCGCTCGCGTTGCGCCGCGCGCCGGTGCGCGGCCACGTCGCCCAGCCCTTCCTCGACGGCGAGCTCCTCGACCCGGGCGGCGCGTTCGTGGGCGACGGCGGCCTCGTAGTGCCGTTCCCGTTCCCGGTCGTGGGCCTGCTGGTCGCGCAGGTCGGCCTGCGCGGCGCGCTCGGCGGCGCGGTGCACGTCGCCCGCCGTCACCGCCTTGCGGGCGGTGAGCTCCCGATCCCGGCGCGCCAACTCCTCGGCGCGCTGCGCGGCCTCGTCAGCCCGGGACTCGCCCATGGAAGGACAGTAGTCCCGTTGGTCGCTAAACGTTGGGTTGTCGGCGCCCCGGGAGGCGCGTTGGATGGCGGTATGGAGATGCCACAAGGACTGGCCCGATTCAATCGTCGCGTCACCAACCCGATCCAGCGGTTATGGGCCGGCCGGCTGCCGTTGTTCGGCATCGTCGAACACGTCGGGCGGCGCTCGGGCGCCCTCTACCGCACGCCGGTCAGCGCGTTCAGCGCCGAGGTCGACGGCAGACCCGCGGTGGCGATCATGCTCACCTACGGCCCGGACCGCGACTGGCTGAAGAATCTGATCGCGGCGAACGGCGGCCGGATGCGCCGCAACGGCAAGACCTTCGGCGTCACCGACCCGCGGGTGCTGACCCGGGCCGAGGCCGCGGCGCACGTGACGGGGCCCGCCCGCCCGGTCTTCGCGCGGCTGCCCTTCGAACAGGCGGTCGTGCTCACCAAGACGGACTGACTGGTTACGGGCAGGGCGGGTATACGGCGGCGGTGACGGGCAGCGGTGTGGGCGGTGTTGTGGGCAGCGATGTAGGCATCGAACAGCGAGTGGCCGAACGCGTCGACCGGCTGTACGCAAGCGACCCCCAGTTCCGGGCGGCGGCGCCGCTGCCGGAGGTGACCGAGGCCGCGCACCGCCCGGGATTGCGGCTGGCGCAGGTCGTCGACATCTACCTGGAGCGGTACGCCGAGCGCCCGGCGCTCGGCCAGCGGGCCTGCGAGGTGACACCCGACCCGGTGACGGGCGGCGCCGCGACCACCCTGCTGTCCGGCTTCGAGACCATCACCTACCGCGAGTTGGGCACCCGCGCCGCGGCGGTCGCCGGCGCCTGGCACGCGGGGCTTCCCGGCGGTTTCCGTCCCGGTGATTTCATCGCGGTCCTGGGCTTCACCAGCATCGACTACGTCGTGCAGTACCTGGCGTGCATCCGGTTGGGTGCGGTGTTCGTGCCCCTGCAGACCAGTTCGACCGCGGCGCAGCTGGCCCCCATCGTCGCCGAGACGGCGCCGCGCATATTCGCGGTCAGCACCGAGTCCCTGGCCACCGCCGTCGACGTCGTCATCAACGCGCCGTCCATCGAGCGGTTGGTGGTCTTCGACTACACCAGCGACGACGACGGGCAGCGCGACCGGTTCGACTACGCCCGCGCCCGGCTGCGGGCCGCCGGGCACCGCGGCGAGGTGGTGGCGCTGCACGCCGAGCTGCAGGCCGGCCGCGGCATCGCCGACACCCCGGCGTTCGTCCCGGCCGACGGCGAAAACCCTTTGGCGACATTGATTTACACGTCCGGCAGCACCGGCACACCCAAGGGTGCCATGTACACCGCCGACATGGTCACCCGGACCTGGCAGCGCCCGCACAGCCCCTCGGTGGACATCGGCAGGCTCATCCCGGCCATCCACCTGCAGTACATGCCGCTGTCGCACGTCTACGGGCTGGAATGGCTGATCGCCACCCTGGCCTCCGGGGGCATCGGCTACTTCGCGACCAAGAGCGACATGTCCACCCTGTTCGACGACATCGGTCTGGTCCGTCCGACCGCGCTCAACCTGGTGCCCCGGGTGTGCGACATGTTCTTCCGCCGCTACCGCAGGGAACTCGACCAGCGCGGCGTCGCGGACACCGACCGGCAGTCCGACGAAGCGGTCAAAGCCGAACTGCGCCAAGACTTTATCGGCGGTCGGGTGGTGTCGGCGATGTGCGGCAGCGCGCCGCTGTCGTCGCAGATGCACGCTTTCATGCAGTCGTTGCTCGACGTTCCGGTGGCCGACGGCTACGGCGCGACGGAGACCGGCGGCGGCATCATGCGCAGCGGCAGGATCCGGCGGCCACCGGTGACCGACTACAAGCTCGTCGACGTCCCCGAGCTGGGCTATTTCACCACCGACCAGCCCTACCCGCGCGGGGAGCTGTATCTCAAGGCCGCCAACGTGATTCCGGGGTATTTCAAGCACCCCGAGCTGTCGGCGCAGATCTTCGATGCCGACGGCTTCTACAAGACCGGCGACATCATGGCCGAGCTGGGGCCCGACCAGCTGAGGTATTTGGACCGCAGCAACAACGTCATCAAGCTGTCGCAGGGCGAGTTCGTCGCGGTGTCCCAGCTCGAGGCCGCCTTCTCCACCAGCCCCTACATTCGGCAGATCTTCCTTTACGGCAGCAGCGAGCAACCGTTCCTGCTCGCGGTGATCGTCCCGAACGACGACGCCATCGGCGACCGGGACGCGCACGAGCTGATCGCCGATTCGCTGCAACGCATCGCCGGTGACGCCCGCCTGCACCCGTACGAGGTTCCCCGCGACTTCCTGCTGGAGCCACAGCGATTCACCCGCGAGAACGGGCTTTTGACCGGGGTCGGCAAGCTGCTGCGCCCGGCGCTGAAGGCCCGCTACGGTGAGCGTCTGGACGCGCTGTACGCCGAGATCGAGGCCAGCCACGGCAATCAGCTCGACGAGCTGCGCGCCGCGAGCGGCTCGTTGCCCACGATCGACACCGTGCGGCGCGCCGCGGCGGCCACCCTGGGCCTGCCCGCAGACACCGCGCTGCGCCCGGACGCGAAGTTCGTTGAGCTGGGCGGTGATTCGCTATCCGCGTTCTCGTTCGCGACGCTGCTGTCGGAGATCTTCACCGTCGACGTGCCGGTGCAGACCATCGTCAGCCCGACTGCGGACCTCACGTCGGTTGCGAAATACATTGACGGCGAACGTCTTTCGGCGTCGACGCGGCCCACCTTCGCGTCGGTGCACGGTCGCGGCGCGAGCGTGGCCCGCGCCTCGGATCTCACGCTGGACAAGTTCATCGACGCCGACACCCTGGCCGCGGCCCGCGCCCTGCCCCGCCCTACCGGCGGGGTCACCACCGTGCTGCTCACCGGCGCCAACGGCTATCTGGGGCGCTTCCTGTGCCTGGATTGGCTGGAGCGGCTGGCGCCCGCCGGCGGCACGGTGATCTGCCTGGCGCGCGGGGCCGACCCGACCGCCGGGCGCCAGCGCATCGAGGCCGCGATCGACAGCGGTGACGCGGAGCTGTCGGCGCGGTTCCGCCGGCTCGCCGACCGACACCTGCGGGTCCTCGTCGGCGACGTGGGGGCGCCCAATCTGGGCCTGGACTCGCACACCTACGAGGATCTCGCCGCGTCGGTCGACCTCGTCGTGCACTCGGCGGCGCTGGTCAATCACGTGCTGCCCTATAGCCAGCTGTTCGGCCCCAACGTGGTGGGGACGGCCGAAATCATCAAGCTGGCCCTCACCCGTCGGCTCAAGCCGATCAACTACATCTCCACCGTCGCGGTGACGGCGCTGCCCGACGGCAGCTTCATGGGTGAGGACGTCGACGTGCGCGCGGCCAGCCCGTCGCGCTCGCTGGGCGAGGCCTACGCGAGCGGCTACGCCACCAGTAAGTGGGCCGGCGAGGTGCTGCTGCGGGAGGCCTACGACCTGTGCGGCGTGCCGGTGGCGGTGTTCCGGTCCGACATGATCCTGGCGCACAGCGACTTCGCGGGCCAGCTCAACGTGCCCGACATGTTCACCCGGCTGATCCTGAGCGTGCTGGCCACCCGGCTGGCGCCGCGGTCCTTCTACCGGCTCGACGAGGCGGGCCGCCCGCAGCGGGCGCACTACGACGGGCTGCCCGCCGATTTCACCGCCGAGGCGATCGCCACCCTGGGCGAGCGCGCCCGCGACGGCTACCGCACCTACAACGTGCTCAACACCCACGACGACGGCGTCTCGCTGGACACTTTCGTCGACTGGTTGGCGGCGGCCGGCCACCCGATCGAGCGGGTCGACGATTACGGCGAGTGGCTGCGCCGCTTCACCGAGGCCATGCAGGCGTTGCCGGAAGACCAGCGCAAGTCCTCGCTGCTGCCGCTGATGAGCGCCTACGCCACACCGGGCCAACCCACCCAGGGCACCCAGATGCCCGCCGAAAAGTTCCGCGCCGCAGTGCAATCCGCGGGCGTCGGCGCCGCCGCCGACGTGCCGCACATCACCGAGGCGTTGATCGACAAATACGTCACCGACCTGCTGCGGCTTGGCCTGCTGCAATCGCCCGCCAACGCCCAAGCGGGATAACGCTTTTCGGCCGCGCCCGGGCTACGCCGTGGCGCTGCCCACACGGCCCCGCGCCCGGGCGAGGAAGTACACGGCGATCACCACCGCCCAGGACAGCAGGCTCAACCACAGCTGGCTGCGCGCGGAGCGGTCGAACGCCATCTGCACCAGCACCGCGCTGATGCCTGCCAGCGTGAGGATCGACAGCGTGGGGAAGAACCACATCCGGACGCGCAGCTTCTCCTCGGGGGTGCGGCGGCGCAGGATGATCTGCGACAGCGCGATCAACCAGTAGACGAACAGGATGACCGCGCCCGAGGAGTTGAGCAGGAACAGGAAGACGGTGGCGGGGGCGACCCGCGCCATGACCACGCAGCCGAACCCGACGGCCGACGAAGTCACGATCGCCACGTGGGGGACGCCGCGGCCGCTCAGCGTGACCAACCGTCGCGGCGCCTCACCGCGGTCGGCGAGGACGAACAGCATCCGCGACGCGGTGTAGAGCCCGGAGTTGAGGCACGACAACACCGCCGTCAGCACCACCGCGTTCATCAACTGGTCGGCCCCGGCCAACCCCATGTGTTTGAGCGCGGCCACGTACGGCGAGGAGCCGGAATCGACCGAGTCCCAGGGCAGGATCACCACCAGCAGGAACACCGAGCCGACGAAGAAAACGCCGATCCGCGCCACCACCGACCGCGTCGCCTTTTGCACCGCCAGCTCCGGGTCGCGGCTCTCCGCGGCGGCCACGGTGACGATCTCGGCGCCCACCATGGAGAAGATCACCACCACGACGGCGGCGAATACCGCGCCCACCCCGTGAGGGAAGAGGCCACCGTGCGCGGTGAGGTTGCCGAACCCGCCGCGGCGCCCCGGGAAAAGCCCGCACGCGTACGCGGTGCCGACGGCGAGGAACAGCAGGATGGTCGCGACTTTGATTCCGGCGAACCAGAATTCGAATTCGCCGAACGACGACACCGAGAACAGGTTGGTCGCGGTCATCACCACCATCAGGCCCAGCGACAGCAGCCACAGCGGCGCGGGGAACCAGTAGTTGAGCACCTTGCCGCCCGCGACGGCCTCGAAGCCCACCACGATCACCCAGAAGTACCAGTACAGCCAGGCGACCGAGAAGCCCGCCCACCTGCCCAGCGCGGCGGCGGCGTAGTCGGCGAAGGACCCGGTCGACGGGTTCGCCGCCGCCATCTCGCCCAGCATCCGCATCACCAGGACGATCAGCAGCCCGCACAGCGCGTAGGTGAGGAACGCTGCGGGCCCGGTGTCCTTGATCACTACGCCGGACCCGACGAACAGCCCGGCGCCGATCACGCCGCCGAGGGCGATCATGCTCAGCTGGCGCTGCGAGAGCCCCTGCCGCAGTTGCGAAGCGCCGGCCATGCGCTCAACCACAGCACATCGGCGTGCGGCGCACCAGCTACAGGTGCAGGTCCTGGTCGCGGATCAGCGCGGTCGCCAGCACGCTGATGACCGCCGTGGCGACCAGATACGCGCACGCCAGCCACGGGGCCCCGCCGACGGCGGCGATCAGCGCCGTCAGGATCATCGGCGTGACCCCGGAGGCGTAGATGCCCGAGAACTGGTAAACGAACGACAGCCCGGTGTAGCGGGTGCCCGTGGGGTACAGCGCCGAATACAGCGTGCCCTGCGCGCCGTAGAACAGCGCGTGCACGACGCCGAACACGATGACCAGCGCCAGCCCGAACCAGAGCAGGTTCTTGGTGCCGAACAGGGCGAACGCGGGAAACGCCGTCAGGCCGTAGCAGGCGATGCCGGCCAGGTACACCCGCCGGGCGCCGAACCGGTCGGTCAGCGCACCCGACAGCGGAAGCAGCGCCGCCATCACCAGCGCGGCGACGGTCACCACCAACAACACCGACACCCGGTGCAGGCCCAGCGCCCCGGTGGCGTAGCTGATCGCGAAGACGCCCCAGGTGTTGAACGCCGAGCCCTCACCCCACCGCGACAACAGCCCCAGGATGGTGTTGCGCCGCGACCGCGGTTCCCGGACGATGTCGCGGATCGGCACCTTCGACTCGGCCTCCAGCTTGGCCAGTTCGGCGAACGCGGGCGTCTCCTCGACCCGCAGCCGCACCACGATGCCGATCGCGACCAACACCAGGCTGACCAAAAATCCGATGCGCCAGCCGTAGGCCAGGAACTGGGCGGGGCCCAACCACAGCTGCAGCAGCGCGAAAATGCCGGTGCCCAACGCCAATCCGAGCGCCAACCCGATCTGCGGGATGGCGCCGAACCGGCCGCGCCGGTCGGCGGGGCTGTGCTCGACCGCGAGCAGCACCGCGCCGGCCCACTCGCCGCCCAGGGCGAAGCCCTGCAGGATGCGCAGCGCCAACAGCAGCACCGGCGCCCACGCGCCGATCTGCGCGGCGGTCGGTAGCACCCCGATCAGCGCGGTGGCCAGGCCCATGATCAGCATGGTCAGCGCAAGGCTGCGCTTGCGGCCGATGCGGTCGCCGATGTGGCCGAACACCAGGCCGCCGATGGGCCGCATGACGAACCCGACGGCGAAGGTCGCGAACGCCAGCATGGTGCCGACCAGCGAGCTGGCGTCGGGAAAGAACACCTTGTTGAAGACCAGCCCGGCGGCCGTGGCGTAGAGGAAGAAGTCGTACCACTCCACGGTCGTGCCGAGCAGGCTGGCGGCGACCACGATGCGCAGCCGCTGCCGGCGCTGCACCTCGGACTCGTCGGCGGCGACTGCGGCGCCGGACGCGGCGGCGGGCACGGTGGTGGCCACGGCGGTCAGTGCGCCGAGGCGACCGCGAACGGCGTCGCGGCGGCGGGGTGGGTCTGGCGGTTCGGGTGCTTCCACAGGCCCCGCCGCTCGAGCAGCGGCAGCACGCCCTCGCCGAACCAGTAGGCCTCTTCCAGGTGCGGGTAGCCCGACAGGATGAAGTGGCTGATGCCCAGCTGGGCGTATTCGGCCAAGCGCTCGGCCACCTCGTCGTGGGAGCCGACCAGCGCGGTGCCGGCTCCCCCGCGCACCAGGCCGACACCGGCCCACAGGTTGGGGGCGACCAACAGCTTGTTGCTGCTGCCGCCGTGCAGCTCGAGCATGCGGCGCTGCCCCTCGGACTCGCTGCGCGCCAGGCTGCTCTGCACCCGCTCGATGTCCGCGGGGTCGATCGCGGCCAGCAACCGGTCGGCCTCGGCCCACGCCTCGGCGGACGTGTCGCGGCTGATCACATGGATCCGCAACCCGAACTTGACGATCCGCCCGGCGTCCACCGCCAGCCCGCGAATCCAGTCGAGCTTCTGCGCCACCGCCTGCAGCGGCTCGCCCCAGGTCAGGTAGACGTCGGAGTACTTCGCGGCGACCGGTCCGGCCGCCGCGGAGGACCCGCCGAAGAAGATGTCCGGCGTCGGGTCCGGCGGGTTGTTCAGTTGAGCGCCCTCGATCTGGATGTGCTCCCCGGTGAAGGTCACCGGCCTCGGCGAGGTCCACAGCTGCCGCACCACGTCCAGGAACTCCGCGGTGCGGGCGTAGCGGGCCTCCTTGTCCAGGCGGTCGCCGTAGGCGCGCTGCTCGTGCGGTTCACCGCCGGTGACCACGTTGAGCAGCAGCCGGCCCTGCGAGTGCCGCTGGAAGGTGCCCGCCATCTGCGCGGCCAGCGTGGGGCTGAGCAGCCCCGGGCGGAACGCGACCAGGAACTTCAGGGTCTCGGTGGCCTCGACCAGCATCGCCGTCGTCAGCCAGGCGTCCTCACACCACAGGCCCGTCGGCGTCAGCACCGCCTCGAAACCGTTGTCCTCGGCGGCGGCGCAGATCTGCCGCAGGTAGCGCAGGGTGGCCGGACGGTTGCCCGACATTGGCGTGCCGTGCCCGCCCGCGACGAGATTCCGCGAGTCCCCGTAGGTGGGCAGAAACCAATGGAAAGCCAGACTCATCCACGCCCTCTTTCGATCCGCGGCCGACACTATGCACAAGAAGCTTCCATCCTTGTGGCTTCGGCGCTCGGCCGCGAGGGTTGAAACCGCCCAGATTGCATCCCGCCGGCAGCGGGGCAGCCCGGCGGGAGGCGGCCCTGACTAACGCGGATGGCCATCCGGCGCCGGCGCCGCCCGTTCCCCCGTTCCGCCGCCTCAGCAGGGGATATCGCAGGCGTCGCGCCGGGCCGACGGCCCGCGCCGAGCGTGGCGGAGGCGCTAGCACGCGACGCCGCGGCGCGCCGGGTGAGCGGCGGCGCGGTGGCGGCAGATCACCTCCCCGTGACCGGCAGATCACGCCAGATCACGCGATGCTTCCAATTCGGCGTGGCTCGGGCGGCGATGCGCGGTTCGGACGGCATCATGGCGATCATGCCTAACCTGACCCGTCGCGCCCTGCTGCGGATGGGCGCCGGTGCGGGCGTGGGGGCCGCCGGCATGTGGGCGTTGGGCGGGGTGATCGATCCGCCGCGACCGCTCGCCGCGCCGCTGTCCCCCGCGCCGTTCGAGCCGTCGGCGGCGAGCAGCGCCAGCCTGCCGACCAAGCTGACCGGGTCGTTCGTCTCCGCCGCCCGCGGCGGGGTCAAGACCAACTGGATCATCGCCATGCCGCCGGGGCAGACCGGGATGCTGCGGCCGGTGATCGCGCTGCACGGCAAGGACGGTGACGCCAGCATGATGCTCGACTGCGGGGTCGAACAGGGGTTGGCCCAGCTGGTCAAGCAGGGCAGGCCGCCGTTCGCGGTCGTGGGCGTCGACGGCGGCAGCGATTCGTACTGGCACAAGCGGGCCGACGGCACCGATTCCGGCGCGATGGTGCTCGAGGAGCTGCTGCCGATGCTGACGACCATGGGCTTCGACACGTCCCGGGTCGGTTTCCTGGGCTGGTCGATGGGCGGTTACGGCGCGCTGCACCTGGGCGCCAAGCTCGGCCCGGCGCGCACCGCGGGGATCTGCGCGATCAGCCCGGCGCTGTACAACACCTTCACCGAAAGCGCCCCCAAGGCGTTCGACAGCTACGACGACTGGGTGCAGAACACCGTCACGGGCGTGCCGGCGCTGTCGCAGATCCCGCTGCGCGTGGACTGCGGCACCTTCGACCGGTTTTATTTCGCCACACGGCAATTCGTGAACCAACTGAAGACCCCGCCCGCGGGCAGCTTCTCGATCGGCGGGCACGACATGGCGTATTGGCGGGCGCAACTGCCCGGCGAGCTGGCCTGGATGTCCTCCTAGCGACGCCCATGACCACCGCACCGCAGCACACCTCGACCCGCCCGGCGGAGCGGGTGGCGCGGCGGACCGGATTTCGGCCCGACATCGAGGGACTGCGGGCCGTCGCGGTGCTCGCGGTGGTGCTCTACCACGCCGGGATCCCGGGGCTCACCGGCGGCTACATCGGCGTGGACGTCTTCTTCGTCATCTCCGGCTTTCTCATCACCGGGCTGCTGGTCCGCGAGGTGGGTGCGTCGGGAACCGTTGCACTGGGCCGCTTTTACGGCGCGCGGGCGCGCCGGTTATTGCCGGCCGCGACCACCGTCGGCGTCGTCACCGCGATCGGCGCCGCCGTCGCGTTGCCGCCGCTGCAGGCGCGCGGCGTGCTGCTCGACGGCCTCGCCAGCGCCTTGTACGTCGGCAACTACCGGTTCGCGCAGCGCGGCACCGACTACCTGGCCTCGGACACCCCGTCGCCGTTTCAGCACTATTGGTCGCTGGGCGTCGAGGAGCAGTTCTATCTGCTGTGGCCGGTGTTGATTATCGGCGTCGCGTGGCTCGTCCGGCGCCTGCGCGGCGGTGACCCGTCGCGGACCTGGCCGTACGCGGCGCTGCTGGGGCTGCTCGGGGCGGCGTCGCTGGGGGCGGCGCTGTGGTGGACGCACACGTCGCCGTCGTGGGCGTTCTTCTCGCTGCCCACCCGGGCGTGGGAGCTGGCCGCCGGCGGCCTGGTCGCCCTGTCGGCCAGCCAGTGGCGCAAGCTGTCCCTGCTGCCGGCGACGATCGTCGGGTGGGGCGGCTTGGCGTTGCTGCTGGTGACCTGCACCCAGCTCAACGCCTACACCCCCTACCCCGGCACCGCCGCGCTGCTGCCGGTGCTGGGCACCGCGCTGGTCATCGTGGGCGGCACGGCCACCGGCGGGCTGGGGGCCGGGCGCCTGCTGTGCCGACCGTCGATGCGGGCCGTCGGCCGAGTGTCCTACTCGTGGTACCTGTGGCACTGGCCGGTGCTGTTGCTGCTGCCCGCCCTGCTCGGCGAACCCGCCGGGCTGCCCGCCCGGCTGGCCGCGACGGTGGTCTCGGCCGGCCTCGCCGTGATCACGCTGCACCTGGTGGAGAATCCGGGCCGCTTCGCCGCCGCGCTGCGCCGCTCCGCCAGGGCCAGCCTGGCGGTGGCCGGCGCCGCCAGCGCGTCGACCGCCGGCGCCTGCCTGGTGCTGCTGAACGTGCTCCCCGTCCCGGTGGGTCACGGCGTGGCCGCCTCGCGAGCCAACATCGTGGCGCTCCCGCCGCCCGCGGCCGCCGTCAGCCCGCAGGAGGCCGCGGTGCAGCAGGCCTTCGCGCAGGTGCGCGCGGCGCTCGCGACGGCCGCCGGCCTGCGCCAGGTGCCGTCCAACCTCGATCCGCCGCTCGCCGCGGCGCCCGCCGACAAGGCCGCCGTCTTCGTCAACGGTTGCGTGCGGTCGTGGCGCGAGGTGGGGCAGGGCGATTGCGCCACCGGCGACCTCGCCTCCCCGGTCACGGTGGCTCTGGTCGGCGACTCGCACGCCGCCATGTGGAGCCCCGCCTTCCAACAACTCGCCGAGCAACGGCACTGGCGGCTGGAGACCCTGGCCAAGGTGACCTGCCCGTTGCAGGACCTACCCATCCGCAGCCCGTACCTGGGGCGCGAGTACACCGAGTGCGAACAGTGGCGAGGCCAGATCATGGCGCGCATCGACGCCGAGCACCCGCGCCTCGTAGTGCTGGACATGAGTCGCCGCTACGGCGCCGACTTCGGGTTCACCTCGTACGACCCCGCCTGGATCGACACCCTGGGCCGCAGCGTCGCGCGGTTGCGCCGCACCGGCGCCACCGTGCTGGTGCTGGGGCCCGCCGCCGACCCGCAGGCGTCCGCGCCCGCCTGCCTGTCCGCGCACCTCGACGACGCCGAGGCCTGCGCTCCGACGCGCGGCGCCGCCGTCAACGGCGACGGGGTCACCGCCGAGCTCGCCGCCACCAGCGGCAACGGCGGCCATTACGCCGAGCTCACCGACCTGTTCTGTGGCCCCGAGCGCTGCCCCGCCATCGTCGGCAACACCCTGGTGTTCCGGGACGACAACCACGTCACGACCGAGTACGCGCAGCTGCTCACCCCGGTGCTGGGCGCGCTGGTCGACCGCGCGGTCGCGGACGGCTGACGGCGATGAACTTGCGCTGGAACACCAACGTCAGATCAGTGAAGGGTTTGGGAGGTTCTCGGACATGACTCCGCTGTTGCTGGCCTGCGTCGTGGTCGCCACCCCGGTCGCGGGGTTCGGGCTTCTCAGCCTGCAAGACCGCCTAGAGCGGTGGGACTACGAGCGGCACGCCGAGGACTGAGCCGCTCAGGTCGACAGCTGCGAGCGGATCAGCGGCGCGATCTTGGTAGCCATGTACTGGTGGCCCGCGTCGTTGGGGTGCACGCCGTCGCCGCCGATCAGGTCCGGCCGGTCGACGAACCAGCGTTCGGCGATCGGGTCGATGAACGTCGCCCCCGCGGCGGCGGCCGCGCCGCCCAGGATGTCGCGGATCTGCAGCATCGGCCCGGGCACGTCGGCGGTCGGCCACGGCGGCCCGATGACCAGCAACCGCGCCGCCGGGGCCAGGCGGCGGGCCAGATCCAGCGTCTCGCCGGCCTTGAGCGCCATCAACCCGGGGTCGACGGGCTGATCGTTGCGGGAGCCGAAGAACACCACCAGCGCGTCGTCGGGTTGCACCACCCGGGCCGTCAAGTCCTCGAAGATGCTGCCGTGGTCGCCGGGGGTGCCGTAGCCAGCCCTGCCCTCGGCCGCCACGTCGGCGGTGACCCGCGTTCCGCGTGTCGCCAGCAACTGCCAGGCGCGCGACGTCCACGACCGCGGCCCCAGGCCACCCTCGTTAGTGCCGGTCGTGTACGAATCCCCAACCACCGCAAGGTGATTCATTCGGAAATCCAGGGTGAGCGTCTCGTAGTTCCGGACCTGCGGCTGGTAGGCGCCACCCACGCCGACCAGAAGAGTCAGACCAATGACGAACGTCGCCAGCCGACTCACCATCACCTCCACTGTCGGCGGCGTCGTGGGACGCCGCCGCGTCGTCGAAAAAACCTTTCCCCCCGGCCGACTGCGACGGCGGCCGTTACACCGCGCGGACCGAAACCGCTTCCAGCGGGCGGTCGACGGAATGCAGTTTATTGTTCGCCGGGCCGCCGGGCTCGGTCCTGTCGTGCACCGCCCGCACGTCGACCATCCGGCGCATCCAGCGGCGGGCGGGCTCCTCGACGAGGTGATACAGCAAAACCGAGGCCAGCACCGAGATCGCCAGCAGGCCCAGCACGTTCCACTTCCACGGGCTGCTCTGCGGGTCGATCTCGAACTGCTCGACGGCCCAGCCCCACGCGGTGTGTACCAGCTCGTGGACCATGTAGAGGCAGAACGAGATCTGGCCGCCGTAGACCATGACGCGCGTGGACAGCAGCCGGGGCAGGCTGCCGGTGCCGATCGCCAGCGTCAGCACCAGCGGGACGAACAGCACGTCGACCACGCCGCCGCTGTCGATGACGCCCGAGATCGGGTGCGCGTCGAAGAAGTAGAGGACGCTGATCATGGCGGCGACCAGCAGCACCGACGCGAAGCCGGCGGCCAGGCGGGCGCGGTCGCTCAGCCGCAGCCGGCGCACCGCGGCGCAGGCCAGCGCGCCGGCGACGAATTGGGTGACGATGCGCGGCAGCCAGCTCCACGGGGTGTAGAACACCCCGCTGGTCAGCAGCAGCAGCACGGGCGGCAGCGACGCCGCGAAGGCCAACCACATCAGCGTGCGCGCCCGGGTGGCCAGCCGCATCCGGAACACGATCAGCACGATCAGCCCGAACAGCAGGTAGGCCAGCCATTCCGCGCTGATCGACCAGGCCGGCCCGTCCCAGCTGGTCCCGTCGAAGAACGGTTCGAACCACAGCTGGACCAGCACGATCTGGCGGACGTAGCTCATCGCGGTGAGCTGGCTCGCGTCGGGCGAGGGCACGTGGCCGACGTGCAGGGTGAACAGGACCCACAGTGCCGCCAGGTGCAGGGTGACCAGGTACACCGGCCACACCCGGGCCAACCGCAGCCACAAAAAGTGCAAGGTGGCGCGCGTGGACCAGGACTTGCCCATGCGGTCGAGGTAGTTCCAGGTCAGCACGAACCCGCTGAGGATGAAGAACAGGTCGACGCCCTGGGCGCCGCAGTTGAGGACGGGCGCCAGCGCATCCCGGAAGTCCGGCGACACGTCCCCCAGCATCGGGCGGAAGTGGAAGAGCACGACCCACAGCGCGGCGATGATGCGGAGCCCCGTCAGGGATTTGATCTCTCCCTTGATCTCTCCGGTACGCACGAGCTTTCTTCCCGTCTGACGCTGCTGTTCGTTCGCCTTCACTCGTTCGGCGGATCGCGTTCTCACGCGGTGCCCCTGCCCCCGACCGCCCAACCGACAGCTTTGGCAGCCTAACAGCGCGGCCGCCCGCATGGCTGGATGGCCGAGGCGTGGCACGCCGGGTCGCCCGGCCCGCCCGCGGCGCGGCCGTTGGGCGGCCGGATTTGCCGACAGCGGCCGGTCCGCCCCGCCCGCGCGCTTCTCACCAAAGTGTTAAACGCGGCTCCGCGTCCCCTTATGCACGAGCGTTACGTTGAGTCCACGACGTCGCGACAACGCGGCGAGCGCCACGAAGAACGAGGGGTCCTCATGACGGTCGCGGGTGTGGTGCAGCAGCAGGACAACGGCCTCTTCGACTGCGACGGCGCGCAGGTGCGGGCGCAGCACCGGCACCTGGCCACGGTGGTGCACCTGCGGGGCGAGATCGGCGCCGCTAACGTCCACCGGCTCCGGGCCCACCTGCAGCGGTTCACCCGGGACGAGAGCCCGGTGATCCTCGACCTCACGGGCGTCGACGTGTTTGCTGCGGTCGGCGTTTCGCTGTTGTCGGCGTTCGACGGCGATTGTCGCGGCGCCGGCGTCGAGTGGACGCTGGTGGCCACGCCCGCGGTCGCCGAGGCGGTCCGCGGGAGCGCGGTGGCCGGTGTCGCGCAGGCGGCCTCGGTACCCGACGCGCTACGCGCCCGGGCCGACGCCGTCGCCCGGCTGCGTCGGCTGGTGACGCCGCTGGTCAGAAGGCCCGCGTAACAGCGCGGCGCCGCGCGGCCCGCAGCCGGGTGATCCCGACGACGGCCGCGATGCCCGCACCCGTCAGCAGCAGCAGGCTCAGCAACAGCAGCTGAGGGTCGTACACCAGCGATTGCGTGGCGGGCTGCCCGTCGGCGATGGGCGCGACGGCGACGGTGTGCTGGGCGCGCGTCCAGCTCAGGCCCGCGCCCGCGAGGGCCGCGCACGCCAAGAGCAGCTCGACCAGCGCCCGCGAGCGGCCGATCACAGCGCCGGCCCGTCGCCGAAGCCGTCGACGTCGTCGGGCTCGGAGCGGGCCGGCTCGACCCGCTCCTGGACCAGTGGGGTCAGCGCGGCCCGCAGCTGCCGGTGGCGCCGCGCCCAGGCCTGCACGGTGCGGCCGCCGGTGAGCTTGAGGCCGATGCCGATCCGGCCGCGCGGCACCCCGACCAGCTCACCGAGCGCCCGGGCGGATTGCCAGCGCTCCAGCTCCTTGCCGGAGGCCTCGTGGTGCTCGGGCTCCGGGTACACCTTGACGATCTCGCGGAGAAGGATGGTCTCGGTGCCCTCGCGCAGCGCGTCCTCGGTGAGCTCGACGGAGACGTGGATGCGCGCCGCCTTGACCTGCAGCGCCAGGAATGCCGACACCATCACCAAGAAGATCGCCGGCACCACCAGCCCGACACCGGCGCCGCTCCACACCTCGATCAGGATCATCGACACCGCGGCCAGGGGTCCCGCCAGGACCCACCACCAGCTGGCTCCGGGTTCGCGGAACAACGGCCTGGGGTCGCTGCCCTCCGCTGCTGATGTCATCTGTCCGCCTCACCTGCCGATCGTCGCCGCCGCCGGGCCGCTACGTTAGCCACCTCGCCGCCCGCGCGGCCCAATAGGTGAGCACCATATCGGCCCCGGCGCGCCGAATACTGGTCAACGACTCCAGCGCGGCGGCGCGTTCGTCGATCCAGTCCTGCGCGGCGGCGGCGCAGATCATCGCGTACTCCCCCGACACCTGGTAGGCGGCCACCGGCACCGGCGAGATCTCCGCCGCGGCGGCCACCACGTCCAGATAACTCAGGGCCGGCTTGATCATGATGATGTCGGCGCCCTCGTCGAGGTCGAGCCGGACCTCCCGCAGCGCTTCCCGGGCGTTGCCGGCCTCCTGCTGGTAGGTGCGCCGGTCGCCGGACAGGCTGGAGCTGACCGCCTCGCGGAAGGGGCCGTAGAACACCGAGGCGAATTTCGCGGCGTAGGCCAGGATCGCGACGTCGGTGTAGCCGGCGGCGTCCAACCCGTCGCGGATCGCGCCCACCTGGCCGTCCATCATGCCGCTCGGCCCCACCACGTGGGCGCCCGATTCGGCTTGCGCCACAGCGAGTTTCACGTAACGCACCAGCGTGGCGTCGTTGTCGACGCGGCCCCGGTCGTCCAGCACGCCGCAGTGCCCGTGGTCGGTGAACTCGTCCAGGCAGGTGTCGGCCATCAGCACCGTCGCGTCGCCGAGGTCCTTGGCCAAGTCGCGCAGGGCGACGTTGAGGATGCCGTCGGGGTCGGTCCCCGCCGAACCGGTGGCGTCCTTGTCCTCGTCGCGCGGCACCCCGAACAGCATCAGCCCGCCCACCCCGGCCGCAACGGCGTCCGCCGCGGCGCGGCGCAGCGAGTCACGGGTGTGCTGCACCACCCCGGGCATCGACGCGATCGGCCGCGGCTCGTCGATGCCGTCGGCGACGAACATCGGGAGCACCAAATGCCTTGGCTCCAAGGATGTTTGGGCAACCAGGCGACGCAGCGCCGGCGCGGAGCGGAGCCGGCGCGGGCGCTGCCGCGGGTAGCCGCCGACGCTCATCGTCTCGCTAACGCCTGCGGCTCTTCTTGCGCGGCGGCGGCAGCGCACCCTCGGCGCGCAACCGCGCCGCGTGTTCGGCCAGGGCGTCGACCAACGGTCCGACCGCGGCTGTCTCGGGCTGAACGTCGACCCGCAGACCGAATTCGGCTGCCGTCTCGGCGGTTTTCGGGCCGATGCAGGCGATGATCGTCCGCGCGTGCGGCTTGCCGGCGATGCCGACGAGATTGCGCACGGTCGAGCTGGAGGTGAAGCAGACGGCGTCGAACCCGCCCGTCTTGATCATCTCGCGCGTCTCGGCCGGCGGCGGGGCGGCCCGCACCGTCCGGTAGGCGGTGACGTCCTCGATCTCCCAGCCGCGTTCGCGCAGCCCCGCCCAGATGGAGCGGGCCGTCAAGGGCCTGGTCGACGGCCGCTTCCAGTGGGTCGTGTTCACCTCC
>NZ_LZKC01000458.1:0-607 GCF_001672685.1 Mycobacterium sp. E2462 | reverse complement strand
TGGCGCGCGGATGTATCGCACCGGGGACCTGGTCCGGTGGAACGGCGCGGGGGAGCTAACGTACCTGGGCCGCGCGGACTTCCAAGTCAAGCTGCGCGGTCAACGCATCGAACTCGGCGAGGTCGAGAACGCGTTGCTGGCGTGTGCGGAGGTGACGGTGGCCGCTGCCGCGGTCTATCGGCACGGCGGCGCTGACCGACTCGTCGGCTACGTCGGTGGGCCCGTGCCTCCCGACGCCGATGCGGTGCGAGACGCGGTGGCTGCGCGCTTGCCCGACTACATGGTGCCCGCGCAGATCGTGGCGTTGGAGCGTTTCCCGATGACTTCGTCGGGCAAGATCGACCGAAAGGCGTTGCCCGCTCCCGAATTCACCGCCGCACACTACCGGCCGCCGCAGACCGACACCGAGAAGATCGTCGCCGAAGCATTCGCCGAAGTGTTACACCGAGACGCGGTCGGCCTCGACGACGACTTCTTCGCCCTCGGCGGTGACTCGTTGATCGCGACCCGGGTGAGCGCTCGGTTGCAGGCCGCGCGGCCCAGGTACGTTAGCTCCCCCGCGCCGTTCCACCGGACCAGGTCCCCGGTGCGATACATCCGCGCGCCA
>NZ_LZKC01000457.1:0-37693 GCF_001672685.1 Mycobacterium sp. E2462 | reverse complement strand
GCCCACGCCAGATCGGTGTCCCCGGCGGTGTAGCCCGACAGCCGGCTCTTGATCGCCGACAGCGGGTCGACACCGTTGGTGGCATCGGTGATCCGGCGAATCGCCAACTTGCCCAACGGATCCTGGGCCGGTTGGGCCGGGGCGATGTCGGGCCACCACGCCACCACCGGGATGTCGGGCAGCAGGAACGGTGTCGACCCGCTGTCGGCGATCAAGAGCCGGCTGTCGGGCTACACCGCCGGGGACACCGATCTGGCGTGGGCGCGGATCACGTATTGGCGGGCGTTGCTCACCTCGGCGGTCGACCTGCCCCCGCACGAGCCGATCGAGTCGGCGCTGGTGTCCGGGTTGAAGGACGAGCCGGCGCTGGACGTGCTGGCGGGCTGGCTGGCCAGCCGGATCGACGGG
Source organism: Mycobacterium sp. E2462 (assembly GCF_001672685.1). NCBI lineage: Bacteria > Bacillati > Actinomycetota > Actinomycetes > Mycobacteriales > Mycobacteriaceae > Mycobacterium > Mycobacterium sp. E2462. The sequence continues at coordinate 37,285 of NZ_LZKC01000457.1, read as the reverse complement.
CCGGTACGCCGGGCGGTCGGCGATCTCAAGGTGGAGTTGGTGCGCGACAGCGAGACCATCGTCTTGAGCCGCCCGCAGGACGGCAGGACCGCGACGCTGAGCAGGACGGCCCGGCCGGACGCGTTGCTTCCGTTGGCGCGCAGGGAGACCGGCGACTGCCTCGCCGAAGACCTGCGGCGGCTGGACCCCGACGACATCTATCAGACGGCGCTGGAAGGCATTGAGAAGGTCCAATACGTGTGAGCACCATCGTTGAAATCTTCGCGGACAGTGCGGCCCTGGTTGCGGGCGCGGCCGACCGGTTGACCGACGCCATCGCGAGCGCCGTGGCGGCCCGCGGCCGGGCGCTGATCGTCCTGACCGGCGGCGGCAACGGCAACGGTCTGCTGGAGGCCCTGCAGGGACGCCCGATCGACTGGTCGCGCGTCCACTTGTTCTGGGGCGACGAGCGTTACGTCCCCGAGGACGACGACGAGCGCAACGACAAGCAGGCGCGCGCCGCCCTCCTCGATCGGATCGACATCCCGTCGAGCAACGTGCACCCGATGCCCGCCAGCGACGGGGAGTTCGGCGCCGACCTGGCCGCCGCGGCGCTGTCCTACGAGCAGCTGCTGGCGGCGAACGCCGGACCCGGCCAGCCGGTGCCGAATTTCGACGTGCACCTGCTCGGCATGGGACCCGAGGGGCACATCAACTCGCTGTTCCCCGACACGCCCGCCGTGCTCGAGACCACCCGCATGGTGGTACCGGTCGAGGACTCCCCCAAACCGCCCCCCCAACGCATCACGTTGACCCTGCCCGCCGTCACCCGCTCGCGCGAGGTGTGGCTGATGGTGTCCGGTGCCGGCAAGGCCAAGGCGGCGGCCGCCGCCATCGGCGGCGCCGCGCCGGTCTCCGTCCCGGCCGCCGGGGCGATCGGTACCGAGACGACGCTGTGGCTGCTCGACGAGGAGGCCGCCGCCGAACTGCCGTCGCGGCCCGGGCAGCAAAGCTAGACGCAGTCGCCAGGCGATGTCCGCCTTCCGGCTCCGGCCGCGGCGCCCGGGGCCATAATGACGGTCATGGCTGACAGAACGGTGCGGGGCGGGCAGGAACGAAGCCGGATCAAGACCCTCACGCAGGCGGCGCTGAACGCCGACAAAACCGTCGAGCAGGTCGAGGACGTCCTCGACGGCCTGAGCCGGACCATGCAGGAGTTGAGCAGCTCCCTGACGCGGCTCAACGCGACCGTCGAGCGGATGGAGAGCGGCCTCGACCACCTGGACGGCACGCTGTCCAGCCTGGACGAGCTGGCCAAACGGCTGATCGTCCTGGTCACCCCGGCGGAGGCCATCGTGGCCCGCATCGACGAGATGATGAAGGTCGGCGAGACCATGATGACCCCACTGTCGGCCACCGAGCACGCCGTGCGCGGCCTGTTGGACCGGCTGCGCAACCGCACCGCCTGACGCCCCGCCGATGGCCACTTTGCTGCTGCACCACTCGGCGTTCGCCGAGCACCGGACGGGGCCCGGGCACCCCGAACGGCCCGACCGCTACCGCGCGGTCGAGGCCGCGCTGAGCCGGCCGCAGTTCGACACCCTGATCCGCGCGACGGCCGAGCCCGCCGACGTCGCGGCCGCGCGCCTCGTGCATTCCGACCGCTACGTCGACGCGCTGGAAGCCGCACGGCCGCAGCACGGCGTGGTCTACCTCGACGCCGGTGACACCGTGATGGAGCCGTCGTCGTGGCAGACGGCGCTGCGCGGCGTCGGCGGCACGCTGCAGGCGGTCGACGCGGTGCTCACCGGCGCGGCGCAGAACGCGTTCGTGGCGTGCCGCCCGCCCGGCCATCACGCCGAAACCGAACGCGCCATGGGCTTTTGCCTGTTCAACAACATCAGCATCGGCGCCCGCCACGCCCAACGCGAGCACGGGTTGGCGCGGGTAGCCATCGTCGACTTCGACGTGCACCACGGCAACGGCACCCAGGAGATCTTCTACTCCGACCCGAGCGTGCTCTACGCGTCCACCCATCAGATGCCGCTGTTCCCCGGCACCGGCGCGGTGCGGGAAACCGGCGCGGGCAACATCTTCAACTCCCCGCTGGCGCCCGGGGACGGTGGCGCCGAGCTGCGCGCGGCATTCGAGGATCGCATTTTGCCTGCGCTGCAAGCCTTTTCGCCCGAGCTCATCATCGTGTCGGCCGGCTTCGACGCCCACGAGCGCGACCCGCTGGGCTCGCTACGGATGACGGCCGACGACTTCGCCTGGGTCACCAGGGAGTTGATGGCCGCGGCGGAGAAGCTGTGCGACGCCCGGCTGGTCGCGGTGCTCGAGGGCGGCTATGACCTGCAGGGCCTCGCCGACTCCGTCACCGCCCACGTCGGTGAGCTGTTGAAGGGCTGAACCGCGTCACCCGCTGTTGCGTAACGCGCTGGCCAGCCCATTCATCGTGAGCAGGATCCCGCGCTGCACCAGCTCGTCGTCGTCGCCGGAGCGGTAGCGCCGCAACAACTCCACCTGCAGGTGATTCAGCGGCTCCAGGTACGGGAACCGGTTGAACACCGAACGCGCCAGCGCGGGGTTGTCCGCGAGCAGGTTGTCCTGACCCGTGATGAGCTTGTGCATCGCGATGGTCCGGCGGTGCTCGTCGACGATCTTGTCGAACACCCGGTGCCGAAGCTCCTCGTCGGGCACCAACTCCGAGTAGCGGGCCGCCAGCCCGAGGTCGCTCTTGGCCAGCACCTGCGCCATGTTTGACAGCACGCCGGCGAAGAACGGCCACCGCCGGTACAGGTCGTGCAGGGTCTGCACCCGCTCGGCCTCGCTCTCGGGGCCGGCGGCGATCCACTGCTCGAACGCCGACCCGGTGCCATACCAGCCGGGCAGCATCACCCGCGACTGGCTCCAGGCGAGCACCCACGGGATGGCCCGCAGGTCGGAGATTGACTCGGTGGGCTTGCGCGACGTCGGCCGGCTCCCGATGTTGAGGGAACCGATCTCGCTGACCGGCGTCGAGGCCATGAAGTATTCGACGAAACCCGGTGTCTCGTGCACCAATTCGGCGTAAGACCGCTGCGCGAGCGTGGCGATCTCGTCGAGCACCGCGTAGGCCGGCTCGGCGGAATCGCCGAGGCCCTCGACGTCGAGCAGCGTCGACTCCAGGGTGGCGGCCAGCAGGCTTTCCAGGTTGCGCCGCGCCGCCTGCGGTTCGGCATACTTGGCGGCGATCACCTCGCCTTGCTCGGTGAGCCGCAGCGAGCCGTTCACCGCGCCCGGCGGCTGCGCCAGGATGGCCTGATAGCTGGGTCCGCCGCCGCGCCCGACGGTGCCGCCGCGGCCGTGGAAGAGCCGCAACCGGATTCCGCTCTTGCGGGCCACCTCGACCAGCGCCAGCTCGGCGCGGTACACCGCCCAGCTGGACGCCAGGTATCCCCCGTCCTTGTTGGAGTCGGAGTAGCCGAGCATGACCTCCTGGCGGCCGCCCTGGGCGTCGACGACCGCGCGGTACAGCGGCAGCTCCAGCATCGCCCCCAAGATCGACGCGCCGTTGTGCAGGTCGTCGATGGTCTCGAACAGCGGCGAAATGCCCACGGGGCAATAGGGTTCCGGACCGGACGCGTCGAGCAGCCCGGCCTCCTTGAGCAGGATCGCCGCCTCCAGCACGTCGGAGACGGAGCGGCACATCGAGATCACGTACATGGGCACCGCGGCGGGACCGTAGCGCTTGACGGCCTGCGCGGCGGCCCGCACCACCCCGAGCTCGCCGCGGGCCAGGTCGGACAGCGCCGCCCCGTCACCGACCAGCGGCCGGCGGGTGCCTAACTCGGCGGCCAGCAGCTCGACCCGCTCGTCCTCGGGTAACGAGGCGTAGTCCGGATGCACCCCCGCCCACGCCAGCAGCTCGGCCACCACCTCTTCGTGGGTGTCGGAGTTCTGCCGCATGTCCAGGCCGGACAGGTGAAAACCGAAGACCCGCACCCCTTCTCGCAGCAGCGCCAGGCGGTCGCCGGCCACCAGCGCGCTGCCGTGGGCGCGCAGCGACGCGTTGATGGTGTCCAGGTCGGCCAGGAGGTCGTCCGGCGTGTCGTACGGCGGTAGGCCCAGGTCGAGTCCGTGTTGGGGCTGCCGGTCCAGGATGTCGGCGGCGGTCGCGGTGAGCCGGGCGCGGACCACCCGCACCGCCCGCCGGTAGGGCTCGTCGGCCCGGACCCGCTCCTGGCAGCCCTCGGCCAGCTCGGTCAGCTCGGTGCTGACGGCGACCAGACGCGCCGACATGGACAGTTCCTGCTCGAGCTCGGTGAGCTGGGCCAGGTAGTGCGCCAGCGCGGTGTAGGCGGCGCTGCCGGTGGCCTGGCGCACCACGTCGGCCGTCACGTTCGGATTGCCGTCGCGGTCACCGCCGATCCAGGAGCCGGGTTGCAGGATCGGCGCGGCCAGCAGGTCCGCGTCCGGCCAGCGCTGCCGCAGCGCGTCCCGGACCTCCGCGTTGACCTGCGGGATGACCTGGAAGAACGCCGCTGCGTAGTAACGCAGCCCGACCTCGATCTCGTCGGTGATCTGCAGCCGGGACAACCGGATGAGGGCGGTCTGCCACAGGGTGAGAACCTGCCGGCGCAGCTCGGTCTCGATGTCGCGGCCGTCGTCGGTCTGGGTGTGGCCCTCGCCGTGCAACCGCAACAGGTGAGTGATCCGGTGCTGGGTGACGAAGACCGTGCGCCGGCGCGTCTCGGTGGGGTGCGCGGTGATGACCGGGGAGATCACCGCGCCGCGCAGCGCGTCGGCCACGGTGGCCGAATCGAGGTCGGCCTCGTCGAGTTTCGCGTACGTGGCGGCCAGGCTGCTGTCCTGCGGTGGCTCCCCGGCGGCGACGTGAATGGCGCGGCGACGTTCGCGGTGGATGTCCTCGGCCACGTTGGCCAGCAGCGCGAAGTGGCTGAACGCCCGGATCACGGGGATGGCCCGGTGGATGTCGATCCCGTCGAACAGCCGCGCCAGCTCCGCCCGGTCGATCTCCGAGCGGCGCACCCGGAACGACTCGACCCGGGCGCGCTCGACGAGTTCGAAGACGTCGTCCCCGCTCTGCTCGCGCACCGTGTCGCCCAGGATGGCGCCCAGCAACCTGATGTCGGCGCGCATCGGCTCGGTCGCCTCGCGACCCACCTCTGTGCGTTGGACGGCGCCGATCGGTTCGAGCGCGGCGTCGGTAACGTCAACCATGCGTACCAGTATCGGTGGCAGGCCCGTGGCGCGCCCGTCGGCGGGTCAGCGGTACTTGATCAGCAGGGCCATGCCGACGATGCACACCAGCCAGATCGCGGTGATGAACACGGTCAGCCGGTCGAGGTTCTTCTCGACCACCGTGGACCCCGACAGGCTGGACTGCACACCGCCGCCGAACAGCGTGGACAGGCCGCCGCCCTTGGCGCGGTGCAGCAGCACCAGGAGCACCACCAGGATGCTGGTGACGACCAGGGTGATCTGCAGGGCCAATTGCATGCCGGACAGTCTACCGGTGCGGGCGCGGCGTCACGGCAGGGGGCCACCGGCGGCGATGGCCGCCAACGTGGCGAATTGCTCGCCGTCCAGCGAGGCGCCGCCGACCAGTCCGCCGTCGATGTCCTCCCGGGCCACGATCTCGCCGATGTTCTTGGCGTTCACCGACCCGCCGTAGAGCACCCGCACGCCCTCGGCGATCTGCGGCGAGGCCAGCTCGGCCAGCTGCGCGCGGATCGCGGCGCACACCTCCTGGGCGTCGGCGGCGCTGGCCACCCGGCCCGTCCCGATCGCCCAGACCGGTTCGTAGGCGATGACGACGTTGCCGATCTGCTCGGCGGACAACCCGGCCAGCGAGCCGCGCAACTGTTCCTCGCAGTGCGGCACGTGGTTGCCCGCCTCGCGGACGTCGAGGTGTTCGCCGATGCAGACGATCGGGGTGAGCCCGTCGGCCAGCGCCGCGGCGGCCTTGGCCGCCACAAGCGCGTCGTCCTCGTGGTGGTAGGTGCGGCGCTCGGAGTGCCCGACGACGACGAAGGTGCAGCCGAGCTTGGCCAGGAACGCGCCGCTGATGTCGCCGGTGTAGGCGCCCGACTCGTGCGGGGACAGGTCCTGCCCGCCGTAGGTCAGCCGCAGTTTGTCGCCGTCGACCAGGGTCTGCACGCTGCGCAGGTCGGTGAACGGCGGCAGCACCGTCACGTCGACCTTGTCGTAATACTTGTCCGGCAGCGCGAACGCGATCTTCTGCACCAGCGCGATGGCCTCGAAGTGGTTGAGGTTCATCTTCCAGTTGCCGGCGATCAGCGGCTTGCGGCTCATGACTCACCCCCGCTCGGCTGGGCGGTGCCCAGGACTTCGATGCCGGGCAGCGACTTGCCCTCCAGGTACTCCAGGGAGGCGCCGCCGCCGGTGGAGATGTGCGAGAAGTTGCCCTCGGGGATGCCCAGCGCCCGCACCGCGGCCGCGGAGTCGCCGCCGCCGACGACGCTGAAGGCGCCCTTGCCGGTGGCGGCCGCGATCGCGTCGGCGACGCCCTTGGTGCCCGCCGCAAAGGCCGGGAACTCGAACACGCCCATCGGGCCGTTCCAGAAGACGGTGCTGGCGTTGGACAGCAGCGCCGCGAATCGCTTCACCGACCCGGGCCCGATGTCCAGGCCCATCGCGTCGTCGGGAATCGCGTCGGCGGAGACGGTCTGCGGCGTCGCGTCCGCGGCGAACTTGTCGCCCACCACGATGTCGACCGGCAGCCGCAGCACGTCGTGGTAGGTGTCCAGCAGCCGGCGGCAGGTATCGACCATCTCCGTCTCCAGCAGCGACTTGCCCACCGAATGCCCTTGCGCGGCAAGGAACGTGAAGCACATGCCGCCGCCGATCACGATGCTGTCGGCCTTGGTCGCCAGTGACTCGATGACGCCGAGCTTGTCGGAGACCTTCGACCCGCCGAGCACCACCGCGTAAGGGCGCTTGGTGGAGCTGGTCAGCTGCTCGAGCACCTGGATCTCCTCGGCCACCAGCGTGCCGGCGTAGTGCGGCAGCAGGGTGGCGACGTCGTAGACCGAGGCCTGCTTGCGGTGCACCACACCGAACCCGTCGGATACGAAAGCACCTGCGGGACCGACCAATTCGGCGAGCTGATGGGCCAGCGCCAAGCGCTCGGCGTCGTCCTTGCTGGTTTCGCGGGCGTCGAAGCGGATGTTCTCCAGCAGCAGGACGTCACCGTCGGTGAGGCCCTCGGAGCGCGCCAGCGCGTCGGTGCCCACCACATCACCGGCCAGTTGCACGTGGCGGCCGAGCTGTTCGGACAGGGCCGCCGCGACCGGCGCCAGGGACAGCTTCGGGTCGGGTTCGCCCTTGGGCCGCCCGAGGTGCGCGGTGACGACCACCTTGGCGCCCGCCTCGACCAACGCCTTCAGCGTCGGCACCGAGGCGGTGATGCGGCCGGGGTCGGTGATCTTGCCGCCATCCAGCGGCACGTTCAGGTCCGAACGCACCAGCACACCGCGGCCCGAAACACCTTCGGCAAGAAGGTCCTTGAGAGTTGTGACGGCCACGGCTTACAGCGACTTGCCGACCAGTTCGACCAGGTCGACGAGGCGGTTCGAGTAGCCCCACTCGTTGTCGTACCACGACACGACCTTGGCCTGGTTGTCGATCACCTTGGTCAGGCCGGAGTCGAAGATCGAGCTGTGCGGGTCGGTGACGATGTCGCTGGAGACGATGGGCGCGTCGTAGTACTTCAGGATGCCCTTGAGCTTGCCCTCGGCGGCGGCCTTGAACGCGGCGTTGATGTCCTCGGCACTGGCCGACTTGGACAGCTCGGCGGTCAGGTCGGTGACCGAGCCGGTGGGGATCGGCACCCGCAGCGCGTAGCCGTCGAGCTTGCCCTTCAGCTCCGGCAGCACCAGGCCGATGGCCTTGGCCGCACCGGTGGAGGTGGGCACGATGTTGAGCGCGGCGGCGCGGGCGCGGCGCAGGTCCTTGTGCGGGCCGTCCTGCAGGTTCTGGTCCTGGGTGTAGGCGTGGATCGTGGTCATCAGGCCCTTAACGATGCCGAACTCGTCGTTGAGCACCTTGGCCAGCGGCCCGAGGCAGTTCGTGGTGCACGACGCGTTGGAGATGATGTTCTGGCTGCCGTCGTACTTGTCGTCGTTGACGCCCAGCACGATGGTGATGTCCTCGTCGGTGGCGGGCGCGGAGATGATCACCTTCTTGGCGCCGGCGTCCAGGTGACCCTTGGCCTTGGCGGCGTTGGTGAAGATGCCGGTGGACTCGACGACGACGTCGACGCCCAGGTCGCCCCACGGCAGCGCCGCCGGGCCTTCCTTGATCGCGAGGGCCTTGATCTTCTTGTTGCCGACGACGATGGTGTCGTCGCCTTCGAGGCTGACGTCGTGGGGCAGGCGGCCCAGGATGGAGTCGAACTTCAGCAGGTGCGCCAGGCTGGCGTTGTCGGTGAGGTCGTTGACCGCCACCACCTCAATGTCAGCGGTGCCCTGCTCCTGTTGAGCCAGTAAGGCCCGGTAGAAGTTCCGACCGATGCGACCGAAGCCGTTGATACCTACTCGGACCGTCACTTTGTCTCTCCCTGTCTTTCCCGTGTCCGCTGATCTGCGCTCTCTGCCAGCCTAGATCAGTGCGGCACCCGGTTGCCGCGCCGGTATATCGGCCGTGACGGCGGCCACAGAGCGGTGCGGCCGCGGATCGGCTAGCCGCCGCGCTTGCGCAACCACGACCAGGCCGCCGCGGCTGCGTGGTAGCCGCACAGCCCGTGGATCCCCGCGCCGGGCGGGGTGGATTGCGAGCACAGGTACACCCCCGGCACCCCGGTTGTGTACGGGTTGACGGCGACGCGGGGCCGGAACAGCACCTGCAGCCCGTCGTTGGCGCCGCCGATGATGTCGCCTCCGACGAAGTTGGGGTTGTCGGCCTGCAGGCCGGCGGTGCCGGTGCTGACGGTGGCCACGACACGCTCGGTGAATCCGGGGGCGAAGCGTTCGATCTGGGCGACGACGGCGGCGGTGGCGTCGCCGGTGTACCCGAACGGCACGTGCGCGTAGGCGTAGACGGGGTTCACGCCGCCCGCCGAGCGGGACGGGTCGGCGAGGTACTGCTGGCCGAGCAGCACGAACGGCCGCTGCGCCATGATGCCCTGCGCCCGTTGGCGTTCGGTGTCGGCCATTTCGGCGAAGCTCCCGCCGAGGTGCACGGTGCCGGCGCGGCCGCAGTCGCGGTTGGCCCACGGGATGTCGCCCTCGATCGCGAAGTCGACCTTGAACGCCGCCGAGCCCTCGCGGTAGCGCCGGTAGGACCGCTTGATGCGGGCGGGCATGGCGTCCCCGTAGAGCTCCAGCGCCGCGGCCGGGCTCAGGTCGAGCAGGACGAGGTCGGCGTCCGGGATGTCGGCGCGGGCGCTGACCCGCACCCCGGTGGTGACGGTCCCGCCGTGCTCGGCCAGGACCCGGCCCAGGGCCTGGGTGATCGCGCCCGATCCCCCCTCCGCGACGGGCCAGCCGTACCGGTGCCCGCTGGCCAGGATCATCAGGCCCAGCGACGCGGTAAGCGGGCGGTCCAGCCGGGTGTAGACGTGCGCGGCGGCCCCGCCGAACAGCGCCCGCGCCCGCTCGGTGCGAAACCAGCGGGCCATCGTGGTCGCCGGCAGCAGCGCGCGCGGCCCGAACGCGGCCAGGCGCAGCGGGTGCCGCGGAATGTTGAGCACGGGGCGCAGCAGGTCCTGCGAGAGCGCGTCGAACCCGGAAGCCAGGTCCCCGACCGCGCGCCGCCAGCGGGCGCCGTCGGGGCCCAGCCCGGCGGCCGTCTCCTCGAGGGAGTGGTACAGCACACCGGCGGTGCCGTCGTCGAGCGGATGCGCGCAGTCGACCTCGGGCCACTTCCACGTCAGCCCGTAGCGCGGCAGGTCGATCTCCGCCCAGAACGGTGAGCCGACGGCCAGCGGGTGAAACGCCGAGCAGTGGTCGTGGATGACCCCGGGCACCGTCAGCTCGCCCGACCGCGCTCCCCCGCCGATGGTCGCGCCGGCCTCCAGCACCTGCACGTCGACGCCGCGGCGGGCGAGGTAGATCGCCGCGGCCAGCCCGTTGGGCCCGGCGCCGACGATGACCGCGGTGCTCACCGCACACCTCGCGTGGTGACGTGCACGGGATAGTCGTCGCCGGGCTGCGGCCACGGCTGACGGGCGAGCATGGCGTCCACCTCCACGTAGCCCGCCTCGATCAGCCCGGCCTTGGCGTCGAGGATCCGGTATTCCTGGCGGGGACTGTGGATCGGCTGGCTTTCCAGGACGATCACCCGCAGGTCGCCGTCGTCGAACCCGCAGCGCCGCTGCACCGCGGCCAGCAGCTGCTCGTTGTGCAGGTGTCCCTCGCCGAAGTTCCAGCCGATCAACGGTCCGGCAATGATCTCACCGTCACGCAGCCGATAGTCCGCCTCGTCGGCCCCCGGCGGCAGGGCGCGGGGCACCAGCCCGTTGAGCGCGCGCCCGTGAGTGTGCATGGAGCGCCACGCCATCAGCTTGTCGATCATGAGTTCGGCGGTATCCGAATCATAGAGCCGCGCAAGCTGTTTGGGCACCAGGCCAGCGGGCTTGGTGATGCGCTGCTCGATCCGGTCTTCGACGCCCTCGCGCAGGCACCAGGCGCTGGTGGCCCAGTTGCCGGCGTAGTAACGCATGGCCGGCAGAAACGAAAATTGTTTCGGTAGCAGGTTTCCCGCGATGGGCACCGCCGCGAGTGCGGTCAGGAGGATGACGAGCAGCAGCGGCGAGTGCAGCCCGGTGGCCCGCACGCCGGCGTAGTGCCCGAACAGATAGAACAGCGAGAAGATGAAGAAGACGTTCCACTCCAGCGGAACTCCCATGGGAATGGTGGACGTGATGTTGAGGTGGAACAGCACCATGAACCCGATCAGGAACCACGCCCATCGGTGGCCGTCGGCGACGAACACCAACACCAGGGGAACCAGGAATTCGGCCGTGGTGCCGCCGACGTGGGCCATCACCTTGGGGATCCACGAGGGCCGCAGGTCGTCGACCGGGTCCAGGTAGAGGCGGCGCTTGAACCAGTTGAAGGCCTTGGCGCGCAGCAATGGGTTGTTGCTCATCATCACCGCCACCACGTACGGGAAGTGATGGTTGAGCTTCGAGGTCGCGGCGCCCCACCACAGCGCCAGCATGATGATCTTGAAGGCGGCGATCTGGTCGGTGAACCCGAAGAAGAACACCAGCAGGGTCAGGCCGTAGTGTTCGCCGCGCGCCGCGAGGAAGACGGTCTTGTCGCGCAGGCCCAGTAGCGCCAGCGCCACGATGGCCGGCAGCACCCGCACGGGGTCGATGAGGCCGACGTCGCCGGCCGCGGTGACGGGGCCGCCGCGCCCGGGGGCCAGCAGCGCCCAGACGCCGGAACCCAGCACGACGAGGTACAGCGCCACGTCGACGATGCTGCGGCGGTCGCCACGGGTGAACGGGACCTTGTCCGGCCACGGGGGCAGTCGAATGGTGTTGGGCCGCAACCAGTACAGGAAGCCGCCGAATACCGGCCAGAACCGCGCCGTCAGCGGTCCCGACCCGCAGCCCAGGCCCAGGATCTCGAAGAGCAGCGTGAACACGACGAGCTTCTGATAGACGATGGGCTGCGTCCACCAGTCGCCGATGTGCCCCAGGGGGCCCAGGCCCGGCGTCAAGGAGATCACCGCGGCGGCCCCGGCGGCGTAGGCGGCGACCTTGGCGATGTAGAACAGGTACACCGCGTACGGGGAGCCGAAGCCGTGCTCCACCCAGTGCCGGGTCATGATCTGCCGCCGCGTTGACCGCGGCAGGGTAAGCCACGCGCTCGGGTCGACGTCGGGAAGCTCCGGAGTCATGAATCCCATCGACCGAATGTATCGGCCCCGCAGCGTGAGTGTGCCGCTTTGCTGCGGCTCGCCGCCTTGACCAGCCGACGACTGCCTGAAAGGGGCTGGCGCGCAGCGGGTTTGACCGTGGGTGTTAACGGGCGGCGACGTGGGCCCGCGCGGGCGCGGCAGGGCGGGCGAACCGCCGGTGCAGCTTGTCGATCATGGTGTCCAGCGCCTGCACGTCCTGCTCCTCGATGCGGGTCAGGCGCCGGAAGCCGGCCGCCGCGTCGGCGTCGCCCTTGGCGTCCGCCGCCGCGATAGCCCGGTGGTAGGAGTCGATGCGCTGGTCGATGAGCCGGCGCCGCTGAGCCAACAGGCGCACGAAGTAGTCCGCCTGCCGGTGGTCCGCGTCGTCCGGCGGGGCGTCGCCCAAGGGCGGGGGCGGCTGTACCGGGCGCGCGCCACGGGCGGCACCCGGGTGGACGATGCCGGGGCGCAGGCGGCGGACGCGGGGCTCGTGGGCCGCCGACCGGGCAACACCACCGGGGTGGGCGCCACGTTCGCGGGGCAGGTCGGCAACGTCCATCGGGTCCCCATTTCTCGAGGATCTGCTAGGGCGCCGTAACAATAGCGCCCCCGTTCCCCCGCGCACCACACCCCGCGAGCGAGCGGGAACGCAAACACCGTCACCGGGGCCCGGACCCGGTCGCTACCATCGAGTGACTCGACGCGGCAACGCAGCCCAAGGGAGGAACGTGACCGACAGCGACGGCCCCGACGGGGGCGACATCGGCAAATTCGATCCCGTCCTGACCCAGCGCGTGATGCGGATGCTGCGGCCGGTCCTCAAGACGTATTTCCGGTCCGAGGTGCACGGGTTGGACGGGTTTCCGCCCGGCGGGGCGCTGGTGGTCGGCAACCACTCCGGCGGCATGTTCCCCATGGACGTGCCGATCTTCACCGTCCACTTCTACGACAAGCTGGGCTACGACCGGCCGGTCTACACGCTGAGCCACGACCTGCTGATGACCGGCCCCACCGGGGACTTCTTCCGGCGCACCGGCTACATCCGGGCCAACCGGGAGAACGCGGCGACGGCGCTGCGCTCGGGCGGCGTGGTGATCGTCTTTCCGGGCGGCGATTACGACGCCTACCGGCCGACCTTGGCCGAGAACGTCATCGACTTCAACGGGCGCAAGGGCTATGTGCGCACCGCGATCGAGGCCGGCGTGCCGATCGTGCCCGCGGTGTCCATCGGCGGCCAGGAGACGCAGTTCTACCTGACGCGCGGGACGTGGCTGGCCGAGCGCCTCGGCATCAAGCGGCTGCTGCGCAGCTCCATCCTGCCGCTGTCCTTCGGATTCCCGTTCGGGTTGAGCGCCGTGATCCCGCCGAACCTGCCGCTGCCTACCAAGATCGTCACGCAGGTGCTCGAACCGATCGACCTCGCCGCGTTTGGTGACGACCCGGACGTCGACGAGGTGGACGAGCACGTGCGATCGGTGATGCAGCGGGCCCTGAAGGACCTCGCCGCCAAACGACGCTTCCCGATCCTCGGCTGAGCCATGACGTCTCGCATCAATGAGGCCCTCGGTGTGCTGGGCACGCTGCGCCGCGCCGGGGTCATCGCGCCGATGCGGCCCGACCGCTACGTCAAGATGATGGCGGCCATGCGCCGCGAGGGCATGGGAATGACCGTCGGCTTCGCCAGCGCGGCGCAGCGCTGCCCGGACCGCCCCGGGTTGATCGACGAGCTCGGCACGCTGACCTGGCGGCAGCTCGACGAGCGGATCAACGCGTTCGCCGCGGCGCTGCAGAACCTGCGGGGCGCGGCGCCCACGGCGGTCGGCGTGATGTGCCGCAACCACCGCGGCTTCGTCGAGGCGGTGGTCGGCGCCAACCGGATCGGCTCGGACGTGGTGCTGCTCAACACGTCGTTCGCCGGGCCGGCGCTCGCCGACGTCGTCGAGCGTGAGGGCGTGGACACCGTCGTCTACGACGAGGAATTCACCACCACGGTGGATCGGGCGCTGGCCGATCGGCCCGACGCCACCCGCATCGTGGCGTGGGCCGAAGGGCCGCACGAGCTGACCGTCGAGCGGCTCATCAGCGAGCACGCGGGCCGCCACCCCGAACGCACCGGCCGCAAGGGCAGGATGATCTTGCTCACCTCCGGCACCACCGGGACGCCCAAGGGCGCCAACCAAACCGGTGGCAACGCCGGCATCGGCACGCTCAAGGCGATCCTGGACCGCACCCCGTGGCGGGCCGAGGAGACGGTCGTCATCGTGGCGCCGATGTTTCACGCCTGGGGCTTTTCGCAGTTGATCTTCGCGGCGTCGATGGCCTGCACGGTGGTCACCCGCCGCAAGTTCGACCCGGAGGCGACGCTGCAGCTCATCGACCGGCACCGCGCCACCGGCCTCGCCGTGGTCCCGGTGATGTTCGACCGCATCATGGAGTTGCCGGAAGAGGTGCGAAACCGGTACAGCGGCAGGTCTTTACGGTTCGCCGCCGCGTCCGGCTCGCGGATGCGACCCGACGTCGTCACGGCGTTCATGGACCAGTTCGGAGACGTGATCTACAACAACTACAACGCCACCGAGGCCGGCATGATCGCCACCGCCACCCCCGCAGACCTTCGGGCGGCGCCCGACACGGCGGGCCGACCGGCCGGTGGCACCGAGATCTTGATCCTGGACCCGGATTTCAACGAACTGCCCACCGGCGAGATCGGCGGCATCTACGTCCGCAACGACACCCAATTCGAGGGTTATACGTCCGGCACCACCAAGGATTTTCACGCCGGCTACATGTCGTCCGGAGACGTCGGTTACCTCGACGAGGCCGGGCGGTTGTTCGTCGTCGGCCGCGACGACGAGATGATCGTCTCCGGCGGCGAAAACGTGTACCCGATCGAGGTGGAGAAGACGCTGGCGGCGCACCCCGATGTGGCGGAGGCCGCGGTGATCGGCGTGGACGACGACCAGTACGGCCAGCGACTGGCGGCGTTCGTCGTGCTGGCGCCCGGCAGCCAGGCCACGCCCGACGGGCTCAAGCAACACGTGCGGGACAACCTGGCCAACTACAAGGTGCCCCGCGAAATCTCGATCCTGGACGAGCTGCCCCGCGGCAGCACCGGCAAGATCCTGCGCAACGATCTGCAGGCACGCGTGGGGGGCGCATGAGCGGCGAGACGCTGACCACGCTGCGCCGGCAGCTTTTCGCGAGGCGGCCGCTGGCGCGCGCCGTCCTGGAATTCGCCAACGCGGCCAATGGCTTTCGGCCGCTGGCCCGCAAGGGTTACCGCACCGTCCTGGTGTTCTGGTTCGGCTGGCCCACCTCGGAGGTGCCCGGTGTGTACTTTTCGGTATCGCTGGCCGACGCCCTGCGCCGCGGGCGGCGCGGCGACTTCGCGGGCCGGCGCGGCAAGGCGGCGCTGGCCCTGACCGTCGCGTCCTGGGCGCTCCTGGGGGTGATTCGCTACCGCGGCACCACCACCCCGGGCCCGGTGCTCGAGGCGGGCCTTCGCGAACAACTCGGGGAGGACTACCGGGAGGCGTTGGGCAAGCTGCCCCAGGCGCAGCCCACCCGCAGCGGCCGGCGCAGCCTGCCGCTGGGCAACACCGTGGCGCGGCGACGCTACGTCGAGAAGGCGAACGTGGTGTCCTACGGCCCACACGGCCGGGCGAACCTGGCCGACATCTGGCGACGCCGCGACCTGCCGCGCGACGGCAAGGCCCCCGTGCTGCTGCAGGTGCCCGGCGGCGCGTGGGTGATCGGGATGCGCCGCCCGCAGGCCTATCCCCTGATGAGCCACCTCGCCGCCCGCGGCTGGGTGTGCGTGTCGATCGGCTACCGGGTGTCCCCGCGGCACACCTGGCCGGACCACATCGTGGACGTCAAGCGGGCGCTGGCCTGGGTCAAGGAGAACATCGCGGACTACGGCGGGGATCCGGAATTCGTCGCCATCACCGGCGGCTCCGCCGGCGGCCACCTGTGCGCGTTGGCGGCCCTGACCCCGGGCGACCCGGCGTTCCAGCCCGGCTTCGAGGACGCCGACACCTCGGTGGTCGCCGCCGTTCCCGTCTACGGCCGCTACGACTGGTTCACCACCGAGGGCGAAGGCCGTCGCGAATTCGTCGAACTGCTCGAAAAGCTGGTCGTCAAAGAGGATTTCGAAAGCCACCGCGACGTGTACCTGGACGCCTCCCCGATCCGGCAGCTACGCGCCGACGCGCCGCCGTTCTTCGTGCTGCACGGCCACGACGATTCGCTGATTCCGGTCGGCGAGGCCCAGGAGTTCGTCGAACAGCTCCGCGGGGTGTCCAAGTCCCCCGTCGCCTACGCCGAATTGCCGCACGCGCAGCACGCTTTCGACATTTTCAGCTCGCCGCGGGCGCATCGCTCCGCCGAGGCCGTGGCCCGGTTCCTGTCCTGGGTGTACGCGACGAATCCGCCGGACCGCGACTAGCCGGCTTGGCAAGATACCGGCGCGCCGCGTCCGTTCCGCCGCTAGTTGTCAGGCGTGCGCCCTGCCAGCATTGGCGAACGTGGGCGCACGACGTGTAATCATCGAGTCCTGCACGATGCCCGCGGCGGGCACCCGGCCGGTCGGGCGACTGATCCGATGAGCGCCTTCCTGTTATCGGTCCACCTGGTGGCCGCCATCCTCGCCGTCGGCCCCATCGCGGTCGCCGCTAGCATGTTTCCCCCGGCGGCCCGAGCCGCGGCGGCCGCCGACGACCCGCTGGGGGCTGCCACGCCACGGCTTCTGCACCGAATCACGAAGGTGTACACCGTGATCGGCGTGGCGGTGCCGTGCTTCGGGCTGGCGACCGCCGTCAGCCTTCGGGTTCTCGGTTCGGCGTGGCTGCTGGCGTCGATCGCGTTGACCGCTGCGGCGGCCGCGGTCCTGATCGCGCTGATCCTTCCCGCCCAGCGGGTGCTTCTCGATGCGATCGATCCCGCGTCCGTCGGCGCCGCGACGACACGCCTCCTGGCGCGCCGGCTGGCGATGCGGACCGGCGTCTTCAACCTGCTCTGGGTGGTCGTGGTTGTGCTCATGGTGCTCCGGCCGGGCTCGACGACGGGAGTCGGACTGTGAACCGGCGCGTCATGGGCGCGCTGTCGGGGCTGGAACTCGGCACCTTCGTGCTGCTGATGTCCAACCTCGCCACCGTTGGCCACCGCTCGTTCGCCCGAGTCGTCGGGCCCCTGCACGGCTTGGCCTACCTCGCGACGGTGATCGCGGCCATCCTGGTGTGCGAGGGCAGGCACCGGATCTGGTGCGCGCGTTGTTACCCGGCATCGGGGGCCTACTGGCGTTGCGAATACGATGACGGCGCACGCGCGGCGCCCAACCTCCCCCGGACCGACCGTAAACCCTTGTGTGACATCCGCTTTCGGTACGCCAGGCGGCGAACCGACGAGGCGGGTCGGGACTACCCGTCGCCGAGCTTGGCGGCCTTCTCCAGTTCGGTCAGCGCCGGCTCGATGCGGTCGGCCATCAAGTCGATGTCGTTGGCGACCTCCGGCGTCGTGACGAAACCGAAGTCCAGGTAGTCGGTGTAGGAGAAGCAGGTGATGTTCAGGCCGACGTCCATGACGGGCGGGCCCAGCGGGACCAGCGAATCCAGTTTGGCCCCGGCCATATACAACGGAAACGGCGGCCCCGGGACGTTGGAGACCACGAGGTTGACGGGCGCCAGATTGCGCGACAACCCGCTGGCGGTATAGGCGCGCGCCGCCAACTGCAGCAGCCCCGGCGGCGTGGTCTCGGTCAGCCCCATGATCTGGTGCGCCGACAGCGCCTTGGCCATCAGCTTCGCGCTCTGGGTGCTGTCGTGGATGGCCCGCAGCCGCTCGGCCGGGTCCTTGATGTCGGTGGCCAGCGACACCGTCATCGAACCCACCTTGCTGCCGACGTCGTCCTTGTTCTCGTCGGTCCGCGTGGAGACGGGGATCTGCGCGATCAGCGGTTTGGCCGGCAGCTCGCCGTGCTCGTGCAGGTAATCGCGGGCGGCGCCGGCCACCAGCGCCAACACCACGTCGTTGAGCTTGACGCCGTAGGCGTCTTTCACGGCCTTGGCCCGGCTGAGCTCGACGCGGCAGCCGGTGATGCGCCGGTGCGGTGACACCGGCGCATTGAACCGGGTGGTGGGCGCCTCGAAGTAACCCGGCGGCTTACTGCTGATGCCCAGCGTGGCGATCTGCTGGCGCACCGTCTGCTCCAGCAACCGGGCGATGCGAAACGGCGTCTTGACCCCGACGTTGATCAGCGCCCCGATCGCGCGCCGCTCCAGGCCCGGGATGCTCGTTCCGACCAGCGACCCGACCGTCTCCTGTTGCGGCGCACGGGGTTCCGGTGCGGCGTCGAAGAGGATCTCACCCAGGCCCGCGCCGGACACGCCGTCGACGATGGCGTGGTGCATCTTGGTCAGGGTGGCCATCCGCCCGCCCTGCACGCCCTCGATCACCCACATCTCCCACAGCGGCCGCGAGCGGTCCAGCTTGTAGGACATCAGCCGGCCGACCAGTTCCTCCAGCTCGGCGCGACCGCCGGGCGCGGGCACCCCGATGCGGCGCAGATGGAAGTCGACGTCGAGGTCCTCGTCCTCGACGAACCACGGCCGGTCCAGCCCGAGCGGCGCCCCGGTCACCCGCCAGCGCAGCTGCGGCACCTCCGGCAACCGCTCGATGAGCAGTTCGCGCACCCGGGCGAAGCTGTAGTCCGGGGCGTCGCGCAGGGAGCAGATGGCGAGCGCTCCGACGTGCATGTGCCAACCCGCCGTCTCGGCCGACCAGAACGCCGCATCAACACTCGAAAGCCGTTTCATGCCCCGACCGTAGCCCTCCCCTGTTCCCGCCGCGTGGCTATGGCGAACAAACTATCTTCGACCTCGGGGGGTGGCGGCGTCGCCCATCGGGAGTGCTATCTCCCGCGCTATTGACTCCGGTCTAGGGGACCCGCCGTCGGACCATGCCACGCCGGGGGCGGCAGCGATCGCGGCCACGCCTCGGGCACCGACAGCGCTCCGACCGACGCCGCCGCACCCACGCTCGCCTTCAGCACCGCATGGTCGGGGCAACCGACGTCGGGGAACCGCAGGGTCGCCGCCCTGTGCAGCGCGGCCGCCTTGTTGAGGAGATTCAGGTGACTGAGCGCAACGTCGCTCGGGGCGGACAATGAACTCAGCTTGGACAGCGGCGCCGTGACCGACATCAACGACGCATCGATCGCCGTCGGCGGCGCGGCGGCCAGCGCCCCGAGCGCCTCGGGAATCGCCGCGATCACCGCGCAGCCCGTTTCTATGGTTTCCGGAGCAACCGTCAGGCGCCAAGCCCGAGATCGAGTGACCCGGGCACCACGGTGCACCGGCTCGCGCAGACCGTCCACGGGCGGCGGCGCAGCGAACGGTAGGAGCGTCGCCGCGGCGGCCGACGCCCGCGCGTAGGCGTGCATGGCGGCGGCACCTCGCGCCCACATGTTCTCGTATTCGGCGTCGGCGTCGGCAATGGCCGGACCGCTGCGACCGAGGTGGTTCGTCGCGGCCAGTGTGATCCGCCGCAGCCGGTTTGCGTCGACCACCTGCGGCGCCGGCACCAATGCCAGCGTCGATCCATAGGCCCGAGCGGCCGCCCTCGCCTGAACGGCCGTGTGACGAACCCGCGCGGCCGTCGCGTCGAGCCACGCCACGTACAGCCTCATCCCGCCGACGAGCCGCGCAACGCTCGATCGCCCGGAACCCAGCGCGGACGTCGCCGCCCGGTAGGTCGTTGCGAGGTCATCGAGTTGCGCGCCCAGCGAAGCCCACGCCTCGGCGGCCTCGCTGAGCGACCCCGAGCCGGGGCCCGAATGTATCTGCCGCGAGGTGTATTCCGGCGGCGGGATAGCGAAGATCATCCGGTCAGCCGCCGCTGCCTTTGACGCTCGATCCCGCGGACGACTCGAGCTGCCTCGGGCAGTAGGACTTCGCCGATATCGTGGCGAACTGGGCAGCACCGCTGGTGGTCAGCGCGGGGTTGTTGTCGCGCAGATCGTTGAGGAGCTGCAGGCCGGACACGCCGCGAGAAATCAGGCCGCACACCGCCTTTCCCGCTCTCACCGCCTGGACGGGGTCCTGAAAGCTGATGCCCACCCTGGTCAAGTCGGCGATGAAGGCCTCGTTGTTCTCGTCGGTGGCCTCTTCATCCTCGCCGGGGATGGCGTGCGCGGGGGCCCCGTAAACGATCGCCAACGACACGCCCAGAAGCGCTAGAAGCGGTCGCACCCGTCCTCCACAGTTGTTGTGCCGCATCGGATTAGCCCAGCTTCGATTCGTGTCCACCCACCGCAACCTCCGTGCCGTCACTCACGTGCACGGCGTGCACGCCGGGCGTTGTTCTCAAACGGGCGACCAGCTCATCGAGGCCGGCCTCGTCGACGTTCCAGTGCTGGACCTGGTCGGGCATCTCCTGCAGCTGGGCGATGATGCGGTCGAGCTTGACCGGGGCCGCGCGCCGCTCCCCGGTGATTGCGCGGGTCTGTACGCCGGTCGATCTGACCACGCGCGAGGTGGGGGCGCCCAGGGCACCGCCCGCCAGGCTGCCCAGGGTCGCCTCGTTGACCAGGCCGGCGGGGATGTCGGCTGCCGCGGCCGCGGCGCCGACGGCCGGTAGGGCGGTGGCGGCGAGCCTGATCGCCGGGGTGGCGGTTGCCCAGCTAGGCGGCACCGACAACTTGCCCACCGTAGGCGCGTCCCCGAGCACCGCCGACACCGGCGTGGCCGCGATGCCGGCGGCGTGCCCCGGGGACGCCAGACCGGCGCCCAGCGACGTCTTCGCCATCGCGGCGCTCCACGGCGCGTAGACGAAGAAGTTCTTCCACTGCGAGACGCCCAGGCCGATGCTGGCGTTGGTCACGTTGGTCCATGTCGCCTGAGTGCCGATCTGAGAAATGCTCGAATACAACGCTTCCCAGAGGGGCGCCACATCCGGGCTCCCCGTGACTCCTCCGATCAACTGTTGCCAGAATTTGGTGTATTGGCCGGTCAGCGAGGTGAGGTAATCCTCGATCTGTTTGAGCCACGACGACAACGACTGCGCCTGGGACGTGGCCGCGGCGCCCGCCTGCCCGGTGCCACTGGTGGTGGCCGGCGCCTGCTCGAAGGCGGTCAACTCACCGGCGGACTCCGACGCGCTGGCGTAGCTGAACATGGCGGCGACATCTTGTGCCCACATCTGGCCGTACTCTTCTTCGGTCGCGGCAATCGCCGCGTCGTTGCGGCCCAAGATGTTTGTCTGCAGCAGTGCCGCCAACTGGCTCCGGTTGGCCGCGACGAGCGCGGGCGGCACGGTGGCGGCGAGGGCGGCTTCGTACGCGCAGGCGGCGGCGCGGGCCTGCGAGGCGGTCTCCTCGGCCCGCCCTGCCGTGACCGATAGCCACGCCACATACGGTGCCGCCGCGGCCGCCATGGACTCTGACG
Source organism: Mycobacterium sp. E2462 (assembly GCF_001672685.1). Taxonomy (NCBI): domain Bacteria; kingdom Bacillati; phylum Actinomycetota; class Actinomycetes; order Mycobacteriales; family Mycobacteriaceae; genus Mycobacterium; species Mycobacterium sp. E2462. The sequence goes on along the minus strand of NZ_LZKC01000457.1, from coordinate 15,992 downwards.
CCGGACCCTGCCACGACTCGCCGACCAGCTCTGCAATGACCGAGCCGTAGGAGGCCGCGGTGGAATGCAGCTCGGCGGCCAGCCCGTCCCAGGCCGCGGCGGCGTTCAGCAGCGGCCCGGCGCCCGGTCCGGTATAGATCTGGGTGGAGATGACCTCGGGTGGCAGCGCCGCAAAATCGCTCAAAACCATTGTCGTATACCCTATTTCGTGTTAGGCGGAATGACGATGACGGTGGAAGTCGTCGCGATGTCGTCGACGGCCACAGCCCCGGGCACCCGAACGGTGGGCCCGGCGACAACGCGATTCGCGGTTGCGCCGACGGCACGGCCGGCCAGGCTCGACAGGGCCGTCGGGCCGAACATGCCTTGCTGGCCATTGACGGCCGCTGCGGGAGCGGCTTGGACCACGGTTTCCGGCAACTCCGCGGCGATGGTTCTGACCGCCGGAACGGCCGAGGCCCAGCTCGTGGGTACCGACAACGCCCCCACCGAGCCGGCACCGCCCGGCACCGCCGAAACCGTCCCCCCACTGGCCAGGGCGGCCGAGCCGGTGAGCAGCTCGCTGCGCAACAGCGGTGCCAGGACCCCGGTGAGCGCCTTGGGGTGCAGCAGCGGTCCGATGCCCTGGATGCCCGTCCCGACACTCGGGATGCTCAGGGCGATCTGGTACCAGTTCTTCGCCAGATTGGCGACCCCGAGCGGGGTGTACGGCCCGGAGATTGTGCCCATGACGCTGTTGAAGGTCTTCAGGATCCCCGTGATGTCCGTCAGGCCCAGTGGCAGCCCGGCCGCGGACGACGTCACCGCGCTCGCGTTGACTGCGAGGTCTTGCATTGGCGCCGAAACCTGCGAGGCCGCCTGCGACAAACCGGATTCCACGCCGGACGCGGTCGACTGCTCGAGGGCGGCGGTGACCGCGGCCGACTGGTCACCCTTGCCGTTGCCGTCGACAGTGATCGGTGGCGCGCTGAAGGGCGTCAACTGCGTCGCCGCCGCCGATGCACCGGCATACGCGTACATCGCAGCGGCGTCCTGGGCCCACATCTCGCCGTACTGAGCCTCGGTGGCCGCGATCGCCGGAGCGTTCTGTCCCAGAACGTTGGTCGCGATCAGCGATGCCAGCAGGGTCCGGTTGGCGGCGATTACGGGTGGTGGGACCGTCGCCGCAAAAACGGTGTCGTACGCCGCGGCCGCCGCCCTGGCCTGCGCCGAAGTCTGCTCGGCCCGCACGGCACTGCTGTCGAGCCACGCGATGTAGGCGGCGGCCGCGGCTGCCATCGCTGTCGACGAGGGGCCTCGCCAAACGGTGCTGAGCTCTGTGACCGCGGAACCGTAAGAGGCTGCCGCCGCTAGTAGTTCGGCGGCCAGCACATCCCATGCGGTCGCGGCCGACAGCAGCGGTGCCGATCCCGGCCCCGAATAGATCCTTCCGGAGTTGATCTCCGGTGGTAATGCTGCGAAATCCACTGGCTTCCTCCGCCCCCGGCAGTGCACCGACTGTCAGCCGAGTTTGCTGGCAGCCGGTCGGTCGTCTCGTGGACAGGAGACTAGCCAGCTCTGCCGTGCGCGCGTTTCACCGCAATCGGGTGAACCGCCCGCGGTGGCCGCACTCGCCGGTTGGACGCTGCGATTCAGCGGTACAAGATTCTCCGCGTCGGCAGCCCTTTTACCTCGTTAAAACACGGCAAACGACCGGGTGCGCACTGCAAAAAAGGGTCGAGGTGCCCGCTATCAAACGCGAGGACCGGAATAAAAATCTCTCGACGAATAATGCGGTCGCGTTCGGCGGCCGGCCCAATGGAACGCACCGCCACGACGGGACGGCACGCTCGCGCGAGCCAAACCCCGCTGCTCGGCCCGGTTTTCCCAGTAAGTATGGCGACTCGAGCGTCCGGTAACCACGCGCGCTCGTACCCATGCCTCTCATAGGAAGTAGGTACTTTCTATGAACGTTGACAATGCGTATCCCATGCCGGCACTCGCCGTTCTATTCTTTCGAGGCTAGAACCGCATCCATTCATACTGGCAACGCTTGATTTGGCTCGGCGCATATATTTCTCACATGAAATGTGCCGATACATTTGATCGCCAGTTCCGCGCAATTACGACCGCGCCGTGACGATTGCCCGGTGCCGAGCGGGTGGTTTTCTCGACGCATCGACGCCACCCCGCGTCGCCTTCAGGCTTTGCTCGGTCGGCCGGGGAAGGTATGCGTCAGGCGTCTTCCAGCAGGTCCGGGGTGACCGCCGACTCGGTGTCGGGGATCCCGTCGATCTTGGCCTTGCGGTCGGCCATCGACAGCAGCCGCCGAATGCGGCCCGCCACAGCGTCTTTCGTCATCGGCGGGTCGGCGAGGCGACCCAGCTCCTCCAGGGAGGCCTGCCGGTGTTCGACGCGCAGCTTGCCGGCGGTGGCCAGGTGGTCGGGGACGGTGTCACCGAGAATCTCTAGCGCCCGTTCCACCCGGGCCGCCGCCGCGACCGCCGCCCGCGCCGAGCGGCGCAGGTTCGCGTCGTCGAAGTTGGCGAGCCGGTTGGCCGTCGCCCGCACCTCGCGCCGCATCCGGCGTTCCTCCCACACCAGCCGGGTGTCCTGGGCACCCATCCGCGTGAGCAGCGCGCCGATCGCCTCACCGTCGCGCACCACCACCCGGTCGGCGCCCCGCACCTCGCGGGCCTTCGCGCTGACGCCCAGCCGGCGCGCCGCACCCACCAACGCCAGCGCCGCCTCGGGGCCGGGGCAGCTGACCTCCAGCGCAGACGAACGCCCGGGCTCGGTCAGCGACCCGTGCGCCAGGAAGGCCCCCCGCCACGCGGCCTCGGCGTCGCCGACGCTGCCGCCCACCACCTGGGCCGGCAGGCCACGCACCGGGCGGCCGCGGTTGTCGAGCAGCCCGGTCTGGCGGGCCAGCGCCTCGCCGTCGTTGGCCACCCGTAAGACGTAGCGGGTGCTCTTGCGAATCCCGCTGGCCGACAAGACATGTACGACAGCGTTGTACCCGTAGAGCTCGAAGATGTCCTTACGCAGCCGGCGGGCGACGTTGCCGAGGTCGACCTCGGCCTCGACGACGACCCGGCCGCCGACGATATGCAGTCCGCCCGCGAACCTCAGCAGGGACGTGACCTCGGCGCGGCGCGCGCTGACCGATTTCACGACCAGGCGGCTGAGTTCGTCCTTGACTTCGGTCGTCATCGCCACGCGTCGTCACCCCTTGGTCCGCTGCCAGCCGGTCCGATCCCACCAGTCTGTGGACTTGCACCGTCGACCCGAATCTCCGCGGTGGCCGTGACCGGACGCGCTGCGCGGACCCCGTCCAGGGCCGCCGCGAGCTTGCCCGGATCATGTAAAGGTGTACCAGGTCTGGCCACGTCAGCGAAGTGGACCTCGGCCGAGAGCAGCGTCGCGGTGCGGCGCAGTTGGTCGCGTTCCCGCTCGCTGGGCACCCGGTCCGCGTCGATGATGATGTCGTGCACCGTAAATCCAGGCGCGTGCTGGGCCAGCACGTGCAGGTGCCGCTCCACCGAGAAGCCGGCCGTCTCCCCCGGCTCGGCCACGAGGTTGAGCACGAGGGCGCGCCGGGCGGTGGTCGCCCGCAGCGCGGCCGCCAGCCCCGGCACCAGCACGTGCGGGATGACGCTGGTGAACCACGAGCCGGGGCCCAGCACGACCAGGTCCGCGCCCATGATCGCGTCGACCGCCTGCCGCGTCGCGGGTGGGTCGGTAGGCAGCAGCCGCACCCTTCGCACCTTGCCCGGCGTGGTGGCGATCGCCACCTGGCCGCGGAGCTGCCGGAACATCCGGGGATCCGACTCCAGACCCGACACGTCGGCCTCGATCTGCAGCGCGATCGGGCACATCGGCAGCACCCGTCCCTTGACCCCGAGGATGCGGCCCAACTCGTCCAGGGCCGCCACCGGGTCGGCCAGCACCTCGGACAGCCCGGCCAGCAACAGGTTGCCGATCGGGTGCCCGGCCAGGGCGCCGGTGCCGCCGAACCGGTGCTGCAAAATGGTCGCCCACAGCCGGCCGTGCGGGCTGTCGGATGCCAACGCCGCCAACGCCATTCGCAGGTCGCCCGGCGGCACCACGTCCAGTTCGCCGCGCAGCCGGCCTGAGGACCCGCCGTCATCGGCGACCGTGACCACCGCGGTGACGTAGGGCGTCAGCCGGCGCGCCGCGGACAGCGTCGCGTACAGGCCGTGCCCGCCGCCCAGCGCGACGATGCCCTGGTTGGGCAGGGGCAGGTCCGATGGGCTCATTCGCGGCCCAGATCCCGGTGCAGCACCCGCACCGACAGCTGCGGGTCGGCCTTGAGCAGGCCCATCAACGCCTCGGCGATCGCGACGCTGCGATGCTTGCCGCCGGTGCAGCCGATGGCCACCGTCATGTAACGCTTGCCCTCCCGGCGGTAGCCGTCGACGACCAGAGATAGCAGTCGATGGTAGGCGTCCAGGAAGTCTTTCGCGCCCGGCTGGCTCAACACGTACTCGCTGACCGCCGGGTCCTGCCCGGTGCGGGGCCGCAATTCGTCGACCCAGTGTGGGTTCGGCAGGAATCGCACGTCCATCACCATGTCGGCGTCCATCGGCAGCCCGTACTTGAAGCCGAACGACTCGACGGTGACGCTGGTCGTCGTGCTCGCGTCGCCGCCGAACGCGCGCTCGATGCTCTCCCGCAGGCCCCGCACCGAGAGCGTCGAGGTGTCGATGATCAGGTCGGCGGTCGCGCGCACCGGGGCCAGCATCCGGCGCTCCGCCGCGATGCCCTCGGCCAGCGTCTGGTCGCCCTGCAGCGGGTGGCTGCGGCGGTTCTGTTCGTAGCGGCGCACCAGCATGTCGTCGGAGGCCTCCATGAACACCACCCTCGGGTTGATGTTGCGGGTGGCCAACTCGGTGCGCACCGAGTCCAGGTCGCCGGTGAAGCCGCGCGAACGCACGTCCATCACCACCGCGAGCTGGGTGATCCGCGAGCCCGCGTCCATGCCGAAGTCGACCATCCGGGTGATCAGTTGCGGCGGCAGGTTGTCGGCGACGTACCAGCCGAGGTCCTCGAGCACCTTGGCCGCGGTGCCCCGGCCCGCCCCCGAGAGGCCGGTCACGAGCACGACGTCGATACCGGCCGACGCGCTGACCGGGCGGCCCTGATCGACCTCACCCTGGCCGGTCATCCGTCGGCGCCTTGCTGCTCGGGCCGCAGCGCTTCGAGGACGGCAGCCGCGGTGGCCACACCGATGCCGGGAACGGCGGTGATCTGGTCGACGGTGGCCTCCTTGAGGCGGGCTATGGATCCGAAGTGGGTGACCAGCGCCTTGCGGCGATGCTCCCCCAGTCCCGGCACCGTATCGAGCACCGACGCCGTCATTCGCTTGGATCGCTTGCTGCGATGGTAGGCGATGGCGAACCGGTGCGCCTCGTCACGGACCCGTTGCAACAGATACAGGCCCTCGCTGTTGCGCGGCATGATGATGGGGTCCGGCTCCGAGGGCACCCACACCTCCTCCAGCCGCTTCGCCAGCCCGATCACCGCGACGTCGCTGATGCCGAGTTCCTCGAGCACCGCGCTGGCCGCGTTGACCTGGGGCGCACCGCCGTCGACGACGTAAAGGTTCGGCGGGTAGGCGAACCGACGAGACTTTCCTTCCGGGGAAAGCACATTCGGGTCGGCCTGGTCGGCGAGGTGCCGCTGGAACCGCCGCCGGGTCACCTCGGCGATCGAGGCGACGTCGTCGGAACGCCCTTGGCCGGCCGCTTCGCGGATCCCGAAATGGCGGTAGTCGGACTTGCGCGGCAGCCCGTCTTCGAAGACCACCAGGGAGCCCACCACGTCGGTGCCCTGCACGTGGCTGATGTCGACGCATTCGATGCGCAGCGGCGCCTCGGGCAGGCCCAGCGCATCCTGAATGTTCTGCAGCGCAGCCGATCTGGCGTTGAAGTCGCCGGCCCGCTTCAGCTTATGTTGCTGCAGCGCGTCTTTCGCGTTGCGCTGCACGGTTTCGGCCAGCGCGCGCTTGTCGCCGCGCCGCGGCACCCGCAGCGCGACCCGGCTGCCGCGCAACCCGGTCAGCCAACTGGCCAGCTCCTCGGCGTTGGACGGCAGGCACGGCACCAGCACCTCGCGGGGCACCGGATTGGCGGCCTCGTCGGCGGCGCCCCCCAACTCGGCCTGCTCGCCGTAGAACTGGGTGAGGAACTGCTCCACGAGTTGTTCTTCGCCGGAATCGCCGGCCTCCGCGGACTTTTCGACGATCCAGCCGCGCTGGCCGCGGACCCGGCCGCCGCGGACGTGGAACACCTGCACCGCCGCCTCGAGCTCGTCGTCGGCGAAGGCCACCACGTCGGCGTCGGTGCCGTCGCCGAACACCACCGCCTGTTTCTCCATCGCCCGCCGCAGCGCGCCCAGGTCGTCGCGCAGCCGGGCCGCGCGCTCGAAGTCGAGTTCCTCCGCCGCGGCGTTCATCTGCTGCTCCAGTTCGCGGGCGAACCGATCCGTCTTGCCGGACAGGAAGTCGCAGAAGTCGTCGACGATCTGGCGATGCTGATCCGCGCTGACCCGGCCGACGCACGGCGCCGAGCACTTGTCGATGTAGCCCAGCAGGCAGGGCCGGTCGATCTGGTGGTGCCGCTTGAACACCCCGGCCGAGCAGGTGCGGGCCGGGAACACCCGGGTGAGCAGGTCGAGCGTCTCCCGGATGGCCCAGGCGTGGGAGTAGGGCCCGAAGTAGCGCACGCCCTTGCGACGCGGCCCGCGGTAGACCATCAGCCGTGGAAATTCCTCGTTGAGCGTCACCGCGAGCACCGGGTAGGACTTGTCGTCGCGGTAGCGCACGTTGAAACGGGGGTCGAACTCTTTGATCCAGTTGTATTCGAGCTGCAGCGCCTCGACTTCGGTGTTGACCACCGTCCACTCGACCTTCGCGGCGGTGGTCACCATCTGCCGGGTGCGCGGATGCAGGCTGGCGATGTCGGCGAAGTAGGACGTCAACCGGCTGCGCAGGCTCTTGGCCTTGCCGACGTAGATGACGCGGCCGTGCTGGTCCCGGAATCGGTAGACGCCCGGCTCGACCGGAATGGACCCGGGCGGGGGGCGGTAGGTGGCGGGATCAGGCACCCATCCAGGCTAGTAGTCACCCCGGCGGCGGTTTGGGTGGCTTCCGATCCGGCTACCAACCTTCTAGCTCATCGTTAGAGTGGGGGCAGAGCAATGGAGGGAGTCCGTAAATGATGAAGCGCTCGTGGGCCAAACTGGCCGTCACGTTCGGCGGTCTGGCATTGGCGTCGACCGCTGGGGCCGGGGTCGCCGCTGCCGACCCCGATTACGGTCCGATGATCCACACCACCTGTAGCTACGACCAGGCGATGCGGGCGGTGCACGCGGAGAACCCGATGGCCGCTCAGTACCTGGACCAGTCGCCGCCGAACCAGCAGTTCCTCCAGCAGTACCTGGCGTCGTCGCCGGATCAGCGGGTCAACCTGCTGCACGCGATCGAGCACAACCAGGGCGCGCAGCAGGCGCTGCCCATCTTCCAGCAAATGATGACGGACTGCACCAGGTACTGATTCGCCGGGACTACCCCCACCTCGGCTAGACGGGGTGTCCGGTGATCTGGGCCAGGCGCTTGTAGAGCCAGTCCTCCATCGGAAACGCGGGCTGCGCGTCGCACGCCGAGACCAGCAATACGACGCGCAGCCCGGATCCCAGGCCGAAACCGCAGATCCAGTTCGGTTGGGTCAGCGTCCATGTCATGGCGTGCGCCGACTGGTCGAAGCCGTCCAGCTGGACGGGCCAGGATTTGCCGTCACGCGACACGGCAGTGAAGCCGCGGTGAGCGCTCACGAAGCACTGCGCGACGTTGAGAAACGCGTGCAAGACCACGTGCTCGTCGTCGAACCCGGCGTCGTAAAGGCCGAGCGACTCGCTGTAGGTCTGCGCGCCGCTGAAGCGGTACGCGGAGTCGGCCCGGTCCGTCGCGCCGGGCGGCAGCAGCGGGGAGTCCTGCACCACCGCCGCTGCCTCGCAGTCCGCCGGGTCCGCGCGCGTGAAGTAGTTGTCGCCGAAGGGAATCTGGCTGGCCGCGCCGAACGGCACGGAGTCGCCCGACTTCAACAGCAGGTCGCGGGCGCGCACCCCGGGCGTGTTGACCGTGGCGGGCGGCCCGCCCGACGATCCCGGGGCGCGCACCGCCCGGCCCGTCACCGACGTCGAACAGGCTCCCAGCAGGGTCACCGCCACGACCGCCGCGACGGCCGTCCGCACCTGACGCCCCATCGGCTGATGGTAGCGCGATCAGGCGGTCTGCAAGTCCGGTCGGTAACGCGCCAGCAGCGACCGCACCGTGTCCATCGCGTCCACCGCCCGGCCCTTGTCGACGGCCTGGATGGCCAGCACCGGCACGTACTCGTCGTCGGGCAGGTCGATGCGCGCCCAGCGGTGCCCCGCGGGGAAGGAGACGCCGACGATTTCCGACCAGCCGATCAGCTTGTCGCCCAACAGGTTCCGCACGCACAGACCCGTCGGCCCGACGCGCAGGCGTGGCCGCGCGAACAGCAGCACCAGACCGGCGAGGATCACCCCGAGCACCGCCATCGCCACCTGGTCGGCGGTCTGGAACACCACCCCGCTCGATCGGATCTTGAGCAGGAAGCCCACGGCGATGTGCACCGCGGCGATGACGAAGGCGGCCGCGTAGACGAACACCGGGGTGCGGTGGGGACGCAGCACGACGTCCCAGGTCTCGCGGTTCGGCGACGTCACGACCGGGCGCGCAGCTCACGCAGCGTCAGGGCGGCCGTCAAGGCCGCCTCGGTCGCCTGCGCCCCTTTGTCCTCGGCCGAGGAGGGCAGCCCGGCGCGCGCCAGCGCCTGCTCCTCGGTGTTGGTGGTCAGCACGCCGTTGGCCACCGGCGTCGAGGCGTCCAACGCGACGCGGGTCAGCCCATGGGTCACCGAGTCGCAGACGTAGTCGAAATGCGGTGTCTCGCCGCGTATCACCACACCCAGCGCGACCACCGCGTCGTGGTTGGTGGCGAGCTGCTGCGCCACCACCGCGAGTTCGATGGCGCCGATCACCCGGACCACGGTCGGCTCGTCGACGCCCGACTCGGCCGCGACCCTGCGGGCACCGTCGAGCAGGGCGTCACAGATCGGGCCGTGCCAGGTGCTGGCGACGATACCCAGCCGCAACCCGGACGCGTCGACCGGAGCCGTCTGCGGCACACCGGCGGCAGGGCTCACAGAGCACCGCCGAATTCACCTGGCAGATGGAAGGATTCGTGGAACTCGTCGAGCCCGGCCAAGTCGTGCCCCATCTTGTCGCGCTTGGTCAACAGATAGCGGATGTTCTCGGCGTTGGCGCGCACCGGAAGCGGCACCCGCTCGATGATGTGCAGGCCGTAGCCGTCCAGGCCGACACGCTTGGCCGGATTGTTGGTCAGCAGCCGCATCGAGCGGACGCCCAAATCGACCAGGATCTGCGCGCCGATACCGTAATCGCGTGCGTCAGCCGGTAATCCGAGTTTGAGGTTGGCATCGACGGTGTCCTCGCCGGCGTCCTGCAACTGGTAGGCCTGCAGCTTGTGCATCAGCCCGATGCCGCGGCCCTCGTGGCCGCGCATGTAGAGCACCACCCCGCGGCCCTCACGCGCGACCATCGCCATCGCCGCGTCGAGCTGCGGACCGCAGTCGCAGCGGCGCGAGCCGAACACGTCGCCGGTCAGGCACTCGGAGTGCACGCGCACCAGCACGTCGTGCCCGTCGAAGTTGGCCCCGTCGATCTCGCCGCGCACCAGCGCGACGTGCTCGACGTCCTCGTAGATGCTGGCGTAGCCGATGGCCTGGAACTCGCCGTGCCGGGTCGGGATGCGCGCCTCGGCGATGCGGGCGATGTGCTTCTCGTGCTTGCGCCGCCACTCGATCAGGTCGGCGATGGTGATCAGCGCGAGGTCGTGCTCATCGGCGAAGACCCGTAGCTCGTCGGTCTGCGCCATCGCGCCCTCGTCCTTCTGGCTGACGATTTCGCAGATGGCGCCCGCGGGCTGCAGGCCCGCCATCCGGGCCAGGTCGACGGCCGCCTCGGTGTGTCCGGGACGGCGCAGCACCCCGCCGTCCTTGGCCCGCAGCGGGACGACGTGCCCGGGCCGGGTGAAGTCGTTGGCGACGCTGTCGGGGTCGGCCAGCAGGCGCATCGTGGTGGCCCGGTCCGACGCCGAAATCCCGGTGCCGACACCGTATTTGGCGTCGACGGTCACGGTGTAGGCGGTTCCGTGCTTGTCCTGGTTCACGGCGTACATCGGCAGCAGCCCCAGCCGGTCGCAGATCTCCCCGTCCAGGGGCACGCACAGGTAGCCCGAGGTGTAGCGCACCATGAACGCGACCAGCTCCGGCGTCGCCTTCTCGGCGGCGAAGATCAGGTCCCCCTCGTTCTCGCGCTCCTCGTCGTCAATGACGACGACGGCCTTGCCGGCCGCAATGTCGGCAACCGCCCTCTCGACGGAGTCCAGCCTCGTCATCGTTGCTACCTCGCCGTTCCCGCGGTCAGGCGGGAACACAGTTGATACGGCACCCTCGGAATGCCCCACGTGTTGCATTCAGTATGGACCACGGCGGCATCGCGGTTATTTCCCGCTTCTTGTGAGCTTCGTCCCCGGCCGTCTGCAGGCCCGAGGAGGGAGTTTGCGGCGTTGGCCTGCGCGTGGCTAATCGCCCCGGGTAAACATGAGGCGGTTGGCGCGCGCATCGAAGGAGACGCCTCATGGGTCCGGCGCACACGTTCGCGGTCGCGTTGACGGCCACCGCCACGCTGGCGCTCGCGGGCTGCGGCGGCGACCGTCAGCCCGCCGCGCCGTCACCCACCTCGTCGAGCCCCACCTCCCCGTCGCCCGGGCCGGCCGCGTCGAACCCCGCCCCGCCCAACGCCGTCGCGCCCGCGCTGGGCCAGCCCGGTGACTACACGGCGTTGCTGATCAGCGCGGCCGACGTCGGGCCGGATTTCACCGCCTACGGCGCGCCCACCCAGAACCCCAACGGGGTGCCCGGGGTGGGGCTGAGCTTCAACACCGCCGACACCAGCCGCGTGATCGTCGACGGGGTCACCGTCTTCGCGGACCCGGCAGCGGCCGCACAGGCCATCGCGGGCCACCCGTTTCCCAGCGTCGATCAGCCCGCGCCGCAGCCCTTCCCGGTGGGCCAGCAGGGCGAGATCGCGACGGGGACGTCGCCCGAGAAACAGAACGCGGTCACCGAAGTTCTGTTCGCCGAGGGCAGGGCCACCGTGAACCTGATATTCAAAACCGCGGCCGGCAGCCCGACCCCGCCGGATTTCGTCCTGGACATCGCCCGCAAACAGGATGCGGCCGTCAAGAATGGCTTGCCAAGTTAAGCGAATTTGACCAGCGCGACAATAAAAACGTCCGTGAGCGGCGGGGACGCAGGCCTCGAGCTAAGCGCCGGCTAGGTGCCCGCTGTGCGCACCATTTGCGCAGGGCAAAGCGTTTCACAGGGCTTTCCGAAGGGAATGACCAGTGCCATGAATACCACTTCATCATCACGGCCGTGGGTGCGCCTGTGCACCGCGGCGTTGGCGACCGGCGGCCTGGCCGCCACCGCGTTGGGACTCGCGTCGGGCACCGCCACGGCGGCGCCGCCGCCCGCACCCCTTTATCACCACCACTGGTGCCCCGGCGAGCAATGGGACCCCGGCTGGGGGCCTAACCCGAACTGGAACAACTGCAACGACTGGGACGACAACTACGGCCCGGCCGGCTACGGCGGCGCGCCGCCATGGGCTCCCCCGCCGCCGCCCCCGCCGATCTGGGCGCCGTGGGCGCAGGTGGTGTGGAACGCGCAGGCCAACGGCTGGGGCTACTGGAACGGTCCCGTCTGGATCCCGCTTTAACCAGCGACCGTCGAGCGGCTACTGGCGCGCCAGCAGCCGCTCGACGTACTTGGCGATGACGTCGACCTCGAGGTTGACCTGCGCGCCGACCGGGGCGGTGCCCAACGTGGTGAGCTCGCGGGTCGTCGGGATCAGCGACACCTCGAACCAGTCGCGCGGTTCGTCACCGAGGGCCGACACCGTCAGGGAGATCCCGTCGACGGTGATCGACCCCTTCTCGACGATGTAGCGGGCGACCGTGTCCGGGACCTCGATGCGCACCACCTCCCAGTGCTCGGACGGCGTGCGCGACACCACGCGCCCGGTGCCGTCGACGTGGCCCTGCACGATGTGCCCACCAAGCCGGCTGTTCACCGCCGCGGCGCGCTCTAAGTTGACGCGGCTGCCGACCCGCAGCTCGCCCAGGTTGGACCGGTTGATGCTCTCGGCCATGACGTCGGCGGTGAACTGACCGTCGGGCCGCAGCTCGGCGACGGTGAGGCACACGCCGTTGACGGCGATCGAGTCGCCATGGCCCGCGTCGGAGGTCACGACCGGCCCGCGGATGGTCAGCCGCGCGGCGTCTGCCAGCACCTCCCTGGCCGTGATCTCGCCGAGTTCCTCGACAATTCCGGTGAACATTCTCTAAGGCTAGTCAACGAGCGCCCCGCCGATGAGCTGGCCAAACGGGCGGCGTCGCGCGCCACCACCGCGCAGCGCCCACCAGGGCGGTCGCCCGGACCCTTTACGATGCAGAGTATGCAGACCCGCCGCCGTCTACTGGCCGTCCTCGCATCCCTGTCCCTCGCCACCGCCGTCGTCGCCGGCTGCTCCTCGGGCTCGAAGCAAAGCGGCGGGCCGTTGCCCGACGCGACCACGCTGGTCAAGCAGTCGGCCGACGCCACCAAGGCCGTCAAGAGCGCGCACATCGCGTTGAGCGTCCAGGGCAAGATCCCCAGCCTGCCCATCAAGACGCTGACCGGTGACCTCACCACCGCCCCGGCAACCGCGGCGTCGGGCAACGCCACGATCATCCTCGGCGGGTCGGACATCGACGCCAACTTCATCGTCGTCGACGGCAAGCTGTACGCGGCCATGACGCCGAACAAATGGGGCGACTACGGCAAGGCGTCGGACATCTACGACGTCTCGCTGCTGCTGAACCCCGACACCGGCCTCGGCAACGCGCTGGCCAACTTCAGCAACGCCAAGGCCGAGGGCCGCGAAACCATCAACGGCCAGAACACGGTGCGCATCAGCGGCAACGTCTCCGCGGACGCGGTGAACAAGCTGGCGCCACAGATCGCCGCCAGCGGCACGGTGCCCAGCACCGTGTGGATCCAGGAGGGTGGCGACCACGAGCTGGTGCAGGCCAACCTGCAGAAGAGCGAGGGCAACTCCGTGCAGATCACCCTGTCCAACTGGGGCGAGCAGGTCCAGGTCACCAAGCCCCAGGTGAGCCAGTGACCGCTCAAACCGGACGCCGGGTCGCGATCAGCGCGGGCAGCCTGGCGGTGCTGCTGGGCGCCCTGGACGCCTACGTCGTCGTGACGATCATGCGCGACATCATGACCGACGTCCACATCCCGATCAACCAGCTGCAGCGCATCACCTGGATCATCACGATGTACCTGCTCGGCTACATCGCCGCCATGCCGCTGCTGGGCCGCGCGTCCGACCGGTTCGGCCGCAAGTTGGTGTTGCAGGTCAGCCTGGCGCTGTTCATCGTCGGCTCGGTGATCACGGCGCTGGCCGGGCACTGGGGCGACTTCCACCTGCTGATCGCCGGCCGCACCGTGCAGGGCGTCGCCAGTGGGGCGCTGCTGCCCGTCACGCTGGCCCTCGGCGCCGACCTGTGGGCGCAACGCAACCGCGCCGGCGTGCTGGGCGGCATCGGCGCCGCGCAGGAGCTTGGCAGCGTGCTGGGCCCGCTGTACGGGATCTTCATCGTCTACCTGACTCACGACTGGCGCTACGTGTTCTGGATCAACGTCCCGCTGACCCTGATCGCGATGGTAATGATCCAGTTCAGCCTGCCGTCGCACGACCGGGTGGAGAACCCGGAGAAGATCGACCTGGTGGGCGGCGCGCTGCTGGCGCTGGCCCTGGGCCTGGCGGTCATCGGCCTGTACAACCCGCAGCCCGACGGCAAGACGATCCTGCCGAGCTACGGGTTGCCGCTGGTCATCGGCGCGGTCGTGGTCACGGTGCTGTTCCTGCTGTGGGAGCGCTTCTCGCGTACCCGGCTGATCGAGCCGGCGGGTGTGCACTTCCGCCCGTTCCTGGCCGCGCTGGGCGCGTCCCTGTGCGCGGGCGCGGCGCTGATGGTGACGCTGGTCGACGTGGAGCTGTTCGGCCAGGGGGTCTTGCAGATGAACCAGACGCAGGCCGCCGGCCTGCTGCTGTGGTTCCTCATCGCGTTGCCGATCGGGGCGGTGCTGGGCGGGTGGATCGCCACCCGGATCGGGGACCGCATCATGGCCTTCGTCGGCCTGCTGATCGCCGCGTACGGCTACTGGCTGGTCCACTTCTGGCGGCAGGACGTGTTGAGCCACAAGCACAACGTGTTCGGGCTGTTCCAGCTGCCCGTCTTGCACACCGACCTGCTGGTCGCCGGTATCGGCCTCGGCCTGGTGATCGGGCCGTTGACCTCCGCCGCGTTGCGGGTGGTGCCGTCGGCGCAGCACGGCATCGCCTCGGCCGCGGTGGTGGTGGCCCGGATGACGGGCATGTTGATCGGTGTAGCCGCGCTCAGCGCGTGGGGCCTGTACCGGTTCAACCAGATCGTGGCCAACCTGACGGCCGCCATCCCGCCCGACGCTGGGCTGCTCGAACGGATCGCCGCGCAGGGTTCGATGTATCTCAAGGCATTCGCCTTGATGTACGGCGACATCTTCAGCGCGACGGTGGTCATCTGCATCCTGGGTGCGCTGCTGGGCCTGTTGATCGGCGGCCGCAAGGAGCACGCCGACGAGCCGGAACCGGTTGAGCCGCAGACCGTTTCCCTGGGCGAGCGGTAGGCGCGCCGCCCGGTCAGTGGCCGGGGCGGGGCACCAGGCTGAGCACCAGGTCGGGCCCCACCCGTTCGACGGCGTCGAACTGCCAGCGCGACGCCCGGGCCATGGTCGAGACGCCGACGTCGTCGACCGCGGTGACGGGCCCGCCCAACAGGATCGGCGCCACGTAGCTCAGGATCCGGTCGACGGCGCCCGCCCGCAGGAACGCACCCGCCAGCGTGGGGCCACCCTCGAGCAGCACGTCGGTGCGGTCCGACAGCGCCTTGATCACCTCGGCCGGGTCGCGGGTGCGGATCACCATGGTCCGCGAGTCGTCGTTGAGAACCCTTGCCTCCGAGGGGATTTCGCGCTCGCCGACCACCACCCGCAGCGGTTGCCGCTCGGCCAGTGAGCCGTCGGGCAGCCGCGCGGTCAACGCCGGGTCGTCGGCCAGCACGGTGCCCGTGCCCACCACGATCGCGTCGGCCATGGCCCGGCGCCGGTGCACGTCATGCCGCGAGGCCTCGCTGGAGATCCACTGGCTGGAGCCGTCGGCGGCGGCGCTGCGGCCGTCGACGCTGCTCGCGTATTTCCACGTGACATGCGGCCGGCCGGTCCGCTGCTTGTGCAGCCACTCCCGCAGCGGACCGCCGGCGACCTCGTCGGCCAGCACGCCGGCGCGCACCCGCACCCCCGCTTCCTCGAGCCGGGCCGCTCCCCCGGCCGCGACCGGGTTGGGGTCCGCGACGGCGTAGACCACCGCCGCCAGGTTCGCGCTCAACAACGCGTCGACGCAGGGCGGAGTCTTGCCGTGGTGGTTGCACGGCTCGAGCGTCACCACCGCCGTGCCGCCGGTCGCCAACTCGCCGGCACGGCGCAGCGCCAGCACCTCGGCGTGGTCGCCGCCGGCCGGCTCGGTGCCGCCGACGCCGACCACCTCACCGCCCGGGTCCAGGATCACCGCGCCCACCGGCGGGTTCGGGTAGGTCGTGCCTTTCACGTGCATCGACTGCTCGATGGCCAGGCGCATGGCCGCCTCGATGCCGTCGTCGGGCACGGTCATCCGCGCAGGTGTGGCGACGCCGCGGCGGCCTGGCGCCGCAGCGCCTCGACCGCGGCCTCCGGGTC
>NZ_LZKC01000456.1:0-3227 GCF_001672685.1 Mycobacterium sp. E2462 | reverse complement strand
GAAGGCCGACCGCACCTACGCGCTGCTCAAACGGCGGGGCACCCAGTTCGTCGTGGTGTCGGCGGCCGAGCCCGACGCGCTGCGTGAGGCATCCTTTTTCGTCGACCGGCTGTCGCAGGAAGGGATGCCGCTGGCCGGGCTGGTGCTCAACCGCACGCACCCGACGCTGTGCGCCCTGCCGGCCGAACGCGCGATCGACGGCAGCGAAGTGCTGGAGGGCGAGGCGGATTCGGAGGCGGCCGCCCTGGCCGCGGCGGTGCTCAAGATCCACGCCGAGCGGGCGCAGACCGCCAAGCGCGAGCTGCGGCTGCTGTCGCGATTCACCGGGGCGAACCCGCACGTGCCGGTGGTCGGTGTGCCGTCGCTGCCGTTCGACGTCTCGGACCTCGACGCGTTGCGGGCCCTGGCCGACCAGATTGCGGGCACCGTCGCCGCCCCCTGAGCGTGAGCGACGGGCCCGCACAACGCGGGCCCGTCGGTGACAGGGAAGGGGCTGTCGGCGGTCAGCCGACGCTGCGGTTGCGCCTCTTGTCGAAGAAGTCTCCCCAGGAGACGACCTCGGGGTGCTGCTTGAGCAGGGCCCGGCGCTGGCGCTCGGTCATGCCACCCCACACGCCGAACTCGACCTTGTTGTCCAGGGCGTCGGCCCCGCACTCCTGCATCACCGGGCAGTGCCGGCAGATCACCGCGGCTTTGCGCTGCGCGGCCCCCCGCACGAAGAGCTCGTCGGGATCGGTGGTCCGGCAGAGCGCCTTGGAGACCCAAGCGATCCGTTCCTCGGAGTCGACGCTGCGAAGTATCCCCTGTGCGGCTGCATTGTTGGTCTTACGCGCCGCCGGCCGTATTGCTGACACGAAAGTGTTCCCTTTCCCTACCGGTCGCTGCTCGCGACCGCCCTCCTCGGGTGCAGATTCGCGTCTGCGATCTACGCCACACTGTGAACTTCGGTGTTACCTGAATCTCACCGTGTGTCTAAGTTAGGTGGTCAGGTGCCAATTGCGCAACAGTCCGATAACTCTTTTTTTGGGACGGCCGTCCCGTCTCGTCCCAAACGATAGATCACATAGTGATCTTGCACACTACGTTTCGTAGCGCTTTAGTGACGCCAGCGCAAATTTATGGGTCCGCCGGGCGGTAAGCCGCAGGTCAATGGATGCGAAAAAACCTGGTGAACGCGCAGCGTGGCGGCGTGACTAGGGGCCGCTACTGTAGTAGCCATGTCAGACCGCCCCCCGGCCGCTCTCACGATCCTGAAGCTTGCGGGGTTCTGTTTATTGGCCAGCGTCGTCGCCACGGCCCTCATGTTCCCGTTCGCCGGTGGATTCGGGCTGGTGTCGAACCGCGCCTCCGAGGTCGTGGCGAACGGATCGGCGCAGCTGCTCGAGGGTGAGATTCCCGCGGTGTCGACGATGGTCGACGCGAAGGGCAACACCATCGCGTGGCTGTATTCCCAACGCCGTTTCGAGGTGCCCGGCGACAAGATCGCCAACACGATGAAGCTCGCGATCGTGTCGATCGAGGACAAGCGGTTCGCCGAACACAACGGGGTCGACTGGAAGGGCACCCTGACCGGGCTGGCCGGCTACGCCCGCGGCGACGTCGACACCCGCGGCGGTTCGACCATTGAGCAGCAGTACATCAAGAACTACCAGCTGCTGGTGACGGCGAAGACGGACGCCGAGAAGCGTGCGGCCGTCGAGACCACCCCGGCCCGCAAGCTGCGCGAGATCCGCATGGCGCTCACCCTGGACAAGACCTTCACCAAGCCCGAGATCCTGACCCGCTACCTCAACCTGGTGTCCTTCGGCAACGGCTCGTTCGGGGTGCAGGACGCGGCGCAGACCTACTTCGGCATCAACGCCTCAGACCTGAACTGGCAGCAGGCGGCGCTGCTGGCCGGCATGGTGCAGTCAACCAGCGCGCTGAACCCCTACGTCAACCCCGACGGCGCGTTGGCGCGGCGAAACCTGGTGCTCGACACCATGATCCAGAACATCCCGCAGGAGGCCGACGCCCTGCGCGCCGCCAAGGCCACCCCGCTGGGCATCCTGCCGCAGCCCAACGAGCTGCCGCGGGGCTGCATCGCGGCCGGCGACCGCGCCTTCTTCTGTGACTACGTGCAGGAGTACCTGTCCCGCGCCGGGATCAGCAAGGAGCAGGTGGCGCGGGGCGGCTACCTGATCAAGACCACGCTGGACCCGGACGTGCAGATCCCCGTCAAGTCCGCCATCGACAAGTTCGCCAGCCCGACGCTGCCGGGCATCTCGAGCGTGATGAGCGTGATCCAGCCCGGCAAGACGTCGCACAAGGTGATGGCGATGGCCAGCAACCGCACCTACGGCCTCGACGTGGACGCCGGCCAGACGATGCGCCCGCAACCGTTCTCCCTGGTCGGAGACGGGGCCGGCTCGGTGTTCAAGATCTTCACGACGGCGGCCGCGCTGGACATGGGCATGGGCATCAACGCCACCCTCGAGGTGCCCGGGCGCTTCCAGGCCAAGGGCATGGGTAGCGGTGGCGCCAAGGGCTGCCCCAAGGACAACTGGTGCGTCGTCAACGCCGGCAACTACCGCGGGTCGATGAACGTCACCGACGCGCTGGCCACCTCGCCGAACACCGCGTTCGCCAAGCTGATTCAGCAGGTCGGGGTCACCCGCACCGTCGACATGGCCATCAAGCTGGGCCTGCGCTCCTACGCCGATCCCGGCACCGCCCGCGACTACAACCCCGACAGCAACGAGAGCCTGGCCGACTTCGTCAAGCGGCAGAACATCGGCTCCTTCACGCTGGGGCCCATCGAGGTGAACGCGCTGGAGCTCTCCAACGTCGCGGCCACCTTGGGCTCCGGGGGGGTCTGGTGTCCGCCCAATCCCATCGACAAGCTGGTCGACCGGCACGGCAACGAGGTCGCCGTCACCACCGAGACCTGCGATCAGGTGGTGCCCGAGGGCCTGGCGAACACGCTCGCCAACGCGATGAGCAAGGACGCGGTGGGCGGCGGCACGGCGGCCGGCTCGGCCGGTGCGGCGGGCTGGGACCTGCCGGTGTCCGGGAAGACGGGGACCACCGAGGCGCACCGCTCGTCCGGGTTCGTCGGGTTCACCAGCCACTACGCGGCCGCCAACTACATCTACGACGACTCGACCAACCCGACGGACCTGTGCTCGTCGCCGCTGCGTCACTGCGCCGAGGGCGACCTGTACGGCGGTAACGAGCCGGCGCGAACC
>NZ_LZKC01000455.1:0-678 GCF_001672685.1 Mycobacterium sp. E2462 | reverse complement strand
GCTGGAGACGCCCGCGACGCGGGACGCGGTGCGGGCCAGCGTGTTCGGGGATCGCGATCATCCGCAGATGCTGTTGCGGGTGGGCTGGGCGCCGATCAACGCCGATCCCTTGTCGGCGACGCCGCGGCGCCCGCTTACCGACTTCGTCGAGTGGCCAGCGGAACCGACGCTGGGTTCGTTGTGAGGCAACAGGATTCGGGTCGTTCACCACGGCGTGCCGTCGCGCGGCCCGAACCGCAGCCGGCGCCCGGTCACCTCGTCGGGCAGGATCCGCACGTAGTGGGTCTTCTCGGGCAGCGTCCAGGGCAACACCTGCGCCCGTTCGGCGTCGTGCAGCTCCTCGCGGGTGTGCAACGCCCGCGCGGTGCCCTTGACGATGACGCTCCAGCCCTGCGCAACCGTGTGGTCGTCGACCTCGAAGAGGACCCGATCGTTGATCGCGGTGCTGACCAGCTTGGTGCCCTGCGCGGTGCGGAACAGCACGGTGCCGCGTTGCACGGCGTAGTTGACGGGGAAGATGTCGGGGCGGCCGTCGACGCAGGTGACCAACCGACCCAGGGTGTGGCCCGCCAGCAGATCCCAACATTCCCGCGCGCTCAAGACGGCGTTGTCGTCGTCGGCCGACGAACCCGGCGCCATGGGCAACGCCGACCCGGCGAAGAGCCGGCCCGGGATCTT
>NZ_LZKC01000454.1:0-8898 GCF_001672685.1 Mycobacterium sp. E2462 | reverse complement strand
TCGACGCGGATGCTGGCCACCCGCCGGTACAGGGGGCTGCGCTCGGCCAGCAGCGCGCGGTACTTGGCGGCGCGGTCCGGTCCGGCAAGCAGCGGCCGCACGGTGTTGCCGCCGGTACGCCGGACCCCTTCGGTGGCGTTGATCTCCAGGTAGACGACCGCGTGGCCGGCCAGCGCCTCGCGGACGCCGGGGCTGGTGACCGCGCCGCCGCCCAGCGACAGCACCCCGTCGTGGTCGGCCAGCGCGGCGCGGACGACCTCTTCCTCGATGCGGCGGAACTCCTGCTCGCCGTCGGCGGCGAAGATGTCGGCGATGCTGCGGCCGGTGCGTTGCTCGATGGCCGCATCGGTGTCGAGGAACCCCACCCCGAGCGCCTTGGCCAGCCGGCGGCCGATGGTCGACTTGCCCGAACCCGGCAGCCCGACGAGCACCGCCCGGGGTGCCATCAGGCGGTACCCCGCGCGGCCGGCGCCTCGCGGTCGGCGACCGCGCGCTGATACGCCTCGACGTTGCGTCGGGTCTCGGCCAGCGAGTCGCCGCCGAACTTCTCCAGCGCCGCGCGGGCCAACACCAGCGCCACCATGGCCTCGACGACCACGCCGGCGGCCGGCACCGCGCACACGTCCGAGCGCTGGTGGATGGCGACGGCCTCGTCGCCGGTGGCCATGTCGACGGTGGCCAGCGCGCGGGGCACGGTGGAAATCGGCTTCATCGCGGCCCGCACCCGCAGCGGCTGGCCGTTGGTCATGCCGCCTTCCAGCCCGCCGGCCCGGTTGGTGGAGCGGACCACGCCGTCGGGGCCGGGGTACATCTCGTCGTGGGCGCGGCTGCCGCGACGCCGCGCCGTCTCGAAGCCGTCGCCGACCTCCACGCCCTTGATGGCCTGGATGCCCATGACGGCGGCGGCGAGCTGGCTGTCCAGGCGGCTGTCGCCGCTGGTGAAGGAGCCGACCCCGACCGGCAGGCCCACGGCCACCACCTCGACGACGCCGCCGAGCGTGTCGCCGTCCTTCTTGGCCGCCTCGATCTCGGCGATCATCGCCTTCTCCGCCCGCTCGTCGTAGGCCCGCACCGGGCTGCCGTCGATGGCGGGCAGGTCCTCGGGCCGCGGCGGCGGCCCGTCATAGGGCGCCGACGGGCCGATCGAGATGACGTGGGACAGCACCTCGACGCCCAGCGCCTGCCGCAGGAACGACCGGGCGACGGTGCCCGCCGCGACGCGGGCGGCGGTCTCGCGGGCGCTGGCCCGTTCCAGCACCGGCCGGGCGTCGTCGAAACCGAACTTGAGCATGCCGGCGTAGTCGGCGTGGCCCGGCCGCGGCCGGGTCAGCGGCGCGTTGCGGGCGCTGTCCGCCAGCGCCGCGGGATCGACGGGGTCGGCCGCCATCACGGTCTCCCACTTGGGCCATTCGGTGTTGCCGATCTCGATGGCGATCGGGCCGCCCAGCGTGACGCCGTGGCGCACCCCCGAGAGCAGGGTGACGGCGTCGCGTTCGAACGCCATCCGCGCCCCGCGCCCGTACCCGAGCCGGCGACGGGCCAACTGGTCGGCGATGTCGGTGGACGTCACCTCGACGCCGGCGACCATGCCTTCGAGCAGGGCCACCAGCGCACGGCCGTGCGACTCCCCGGCGGTAATCCAGCGCAACACGGGATACATCCTCCCATGTCGGCCGCCGAAAGCCGATTCGCGCAGGCCGGGCCGCGACCGCCGGTCACGGCAGGGCGGCGGGCGTCAGGTGCGCGAGCCGCCGCCCAGGGATGGCGTCCACCAGCGCGCGGGTGTGCTCCGAGGACGGCGCGGCGAACACCGCTTCGGTCTCGCCGCACTCCACCACGCGCCCGGCCCGCAACACCACCACCCGGTGGGCCACCCGCCGGACCACCGACAGGTCGTGCGAGATGAACAGGTAGGTCAGGCCGAGTCGCCGCTGCAGCTGCGAGAGCAGCGCGACGATCTGTTCCTGGGTCACCACGTCCAGCGCGGACAGCGGCTCGTCGAGCAGCACGATCTGCGGTCGCACCACCAGCGCGCGGGCGATCGCGACGCGCTGGCACTCCCCGCCGGAGAGCTCGGCCGGCCGGCGGTCGAGCTTGTCGGAGCCCAGGCCGACGTCCGCGAGGGCCTCGGCGATGCGCTGCGCGCGGTGCCGCCCGTCGCGCACCCCGCAGGACCGCAGCGGGGTGTCCAGGATCTGGCGCACCGTCCAGCGGGGATCGAGCGCCGAATCGGGGTTCTGGTAGACGAATTGGACGTCGCGCCAGTGCGCGCGCCGCCCCCGGGGTGACAGCGCGGCGACGTCGCGGCCGAGCACCCGGACCGTCCCGCGGCTGGGCTTGAGCAGGCCGATGATCATCTTCGCGGTGGTGGACTTGCCGGATCCCGACTCCCCTACCAGCGCAAGCGTCTCGCCGCGCCGCACGGTGAAGCTGAGGTCCTCGACGGCGGTGTGCCGGCCCCGCGCCGCGGCCCGGAAGTCGCGGGCGACCTGGGTGAGCTCGATGACGCCCTCGCCGCCGGGCGGCGGGCCGGCGGGCGCGCCGCCGCCCAGGCGCCGGACCAGCCGCGCGGCGTAGTTGGTGCGCGGCGCCGCGACGAGCGCGTCGGCCCCGGCGTCCTCCACCACGGCGCCGTCGCGCATCACGACGATGCGCGACGCGTGGTCGGTCGCGACGCCGATGTCGTGGGTGATGAACACCACGGTGGTGCCGTGCTCGGCGACCAACCGGTCGAACACGCGCAGGACGTGGCGCTGGACGGTCACGTCGAGGGCCGACGTCGGCTCGTCGGCGACCAGCAGCCCGGGGTTGAGCCCGAACGCCATGGCGATGAGCACCCGCTGGCGCATGCCACCCGACAGCTCACCCGGGTACTGCGTGAGCCGCTGTTCGGGGCGGTCGATCTCGACCTGCTCCAGCAGTTCGACGCAGCGCCGCCGGGCCTCGGCCCGGCCCAGCCGGCGGTGCCGCAGCGTGAAGACCTCGGCGAGCTGGGATCCGATGGTGCGCACGGGGTTCAGCGACGCGCCGGGGTCCTGCGGCACCAGCCCGACCGCGCTGCCGCGCAGGCCGCACCATTGCCGCTCGGTCAGGCCCAGCAGGCTGCGCCCGCCCACGGCCAGCGCCGCCGCGGTGACCGTCGCGGCGGGCGGCAGCAGCCCCATCACGGTGTTGGCCAGCGTCGTTTTCCCCGATCCGGATTCGCCGACGACGGCGACGAATTCCCCGGCGGCCACCGCCAGGTCGACGCGGTTCAGCGCCACCTTGGGGACCGCGCCGGGGTAGGTCACGGTCAGGCCCGACACGTTGAGCAGTGGCTGCGGCATCAGCAGGGTGTCCGATCAGATCCGGTGGGCGGCCAGCACGCGCCGGCTGACGGTGCCGAGGGAAAGGATGACGAGCAGGATGACGGCGCCGGGCAGGGTGGTGAGCCACCACGCGGTCGCCAGGTAGCGGCGGCCCTCCGCGACCAGCAGGCCCCACTCCGGGGTCGGCGGCGGGGCGCTGTAACCCAGGTAGCCCAACGCCGAGATGAGCAGGATCGCGCTGCTGAGGTCGATGACGGCCAGCGTGACCACGGCGCCCACCGCGTTGGGGATGACGTGGCGCCGGATCACCGACCACCGCGTCTCCCCCGACAGGAACGCGGCCTCGACGTAGTCCAGCGCCCGCACCCGCAGCACCTCGGCGCGGAACACGCGGGCGAAGATCGCGATGGACCCGATGCCCACGCCGATGCCGACCGACCACGGGCCGGGCCCGTAGGCGGTGACGATCCACACCGAGATCAGGAAGCCGGGCAGTGCCAGCAGCACGTCGGACAGACGCATGCCGACGGCGTCGGCGACGGGACCCGCGACGCCGGCCAGCACGCCGATGACGCTGCCGACGAGCAGACCCACGGCCACCGCCAGGCCGGCGGTGGCCACGGTGTGCGACGTGCCGTAGATGACGCGGGTCAGCACGTCGCGGCCGAGATGGTCGGTGCCGAACCAGTGCGCTGGGCTCGGCGGGCGGAATTTGTCGACCGGCCTGCCCTTCAGCGGGTCCCGGCCGGTGAAGATCCCGGGAGCGACCGCCCACGCGCCGACCAGCACCAGCAGCGCCGCGGACAGCCGCACCGGCCAGGGTGTGGCGCCCGGCAACCCGCGCCTGACCGCCCAGGGCGCGCTCATCCGAAGCTGCCCAGCCGGGTGGTGAAGCCGCGGCGCTGCGACTTGGTGACGCGGGGGTCGAGAATCGGGTAGACGAGGTCGACCAGCAGATTCGCCGCCACGATGACCACCGTGGTCAGCAGCACCAGCCCCTGGATCAGCGAGATGTCCTGATTCGACACCGCCTGCAGCAACACCGAGCCCAGCCCGGCGCGGGAGAACACGGTTTCGGTGACCACCGACCCGCCCAGCAGCGCGCCGACGGTCGTCGCCGTCACCGTCAACGCCGGGCCCGCCGCGTTTTTCAGCACATGCCGGCGCAGCACCCACCCGGGCGTGCCGCCCTTGGCCCGCGCGGTTCTGACGTGCGGCAGCGCCAGCGTCGCTGCCACGTTCTTCAACAGCACCTGCGCGATGGGCGCCGAGATCGGGACGGCCAGCACCAGCGCCGGGACCAACAGGGCGGCCACCGAACCGTCCGGGAACAACGACATCAGCCCGAGCTGGACCGAAAAGACCTCCAGCACAACGAGTCCCAGCCAGAACGTGGGGACGGCCCCGAACAGCGGGGGCAGGGCCCGCACGACCGAACGCACCGGGCCCCCGGTGGTGGCCAGCACCATGATGGCCCCGGCGAACAGCAGCGCGAGCGCGGTGGCCGTCGCGGCCAGCTGCAGGGTCTGGCCGATCACCCCGCCGATGCGGTCCGTGACGGCTTGCCCGCTGGACAGGGAGAAGCCGAAATGCCCATGCAGCAACTGATTCAGTTGCGAGACGTACTGCACCCACAGCGGCCGGTCGTAGCCGTAGAACGCCTTGACCTGGGTGACGATGTCGGGGTTGAAATAGCCCTCGCCCTTGGCCACGAAGATCGTGGCCGGATCGGTCGGCAGGACGCTGACGCCGAGGAACACCACCGTGAAGGCCAGCAGCAGCACCAGCGCCGATTGGCCGACCCGGGCGAGAACGTAGCGCAGCATCAGGCCTTCCAGGCGCTTTGCAGCAGCGGCTCGGTGTAGCGGGTGAAGTCCAGATGCACGTTGGGGGCGGCGGCGTGCACCTGCACCTCGTCCCACAGCACCAGGGCCAGCTGCTCGTCGATGATGGTGCGCTGTTCGCGCGCGACGACGTCCTTGAGGCGGGCCGGGTCGGTTTCCTTGAGCTCCTCGTCGGCGAGCGCCATCAGGTGGTCGTTCTTGGCGAAGGTGAGGTTGCTCTTCGGGCGGCCGAACAGCAGCCCCAGCCCGACGTTGTACTGGATGCGGGTGCCGAACAGCGGCGTCGACGGCCCGGTGGCCGACGCGTTGAAGAACGTCATGTCGCCGGCCCGGTTCTGCAACGCGACACCCAGCTCGCGCCACTCGGATTCGATGAATTCGAACGCCGGCCGGAACACCACGCTCTGGTTGGACGCCGCGAGCGTGAGATTGAGCTTGTGGCCGTCTTTTTCGCGTATTCCGTCGCCGCCGAGCTTCCAGCCGGCCTCGTCGAGCAGGCGGGCCGCCTTCTGCGGCTGGTAGCCGATGTCGGCGCTGACGTCGGTGAACAGCGGATCGTCGTGTCCCAGCACGGAATCGCTGGCCCGGTAGCTGTCGGAGAGCACGGTGTCCACCACGGCCTGCCGGTCGATGCCGAGTTGCAGGGCGCGGCGCACGCGTACGTCGGTGACCACCTGGTTGTTGATCCGCATGCCCACCAGGTTGGCGGTCTCGGCGGGCGCGGCAACCGAAATGACCTGCAGCCCGCCTTCTTTGAGCGCGGGCTCGTCGGTGGGCTGGATGCCGCGCGCCACGTCGACCTGGTGGGACTGGACCGCGCCCGCGCGCAGGCCCGGCTCGGTGATCACCCGGAATACCACGGTGTCGAGGTAGGCGGCGCCGTGGTTGGGCCACGACTCGGGCGGCCACGCGTAATCCGGGCGCTTCTTGAGCACGACCTGCTGGTCCGGGACCTGTGACTGGTAGACGAAAGGCCCGGAGCCGACGACGTTTTCGACCTTCGACTGATGCGCGTAGTCGAGCGCCAGCGTTGCCGGGGAGCGGATCCCCGAGCGGCTGTAGGACAGCACCTTGTAGAAGTTGGTGTTGGGCCGGTTGAGGAACACGGTGACGACGTTGCCGGTGACCTCGCTGCGGTCGTAGCCGACGAAGTCGGCGAAGGCGGGCATCTTCTTGGCCGGGTCGCCCTTGCCGAGTTGGTCGAAGTTGGCCTTGATCACCTCGGCCGTCACCGGGGTGTGGTCGCTGAACGACACGCCGTCGCGGATGGTGAAGGTGTACCGGGTGGCGTCGGGGTTGCGGGTGAACTGCCGGGCCAGCCAGCCGTGCACCGCATCGGTTTTCGGGTCGACGTACACCACCCGGTCGAGCAGCTGGAACATCAGGTTGTTGGCGCTGTAGTTGGCCGCCATGGTGTCGGTGACGAACGACACGTCGGAGTAGGTGAGGGTGCCGCCGCGCACCGGCGCGCCGGTGGGCCCGCCGCTCGGGGCGTGCCGGTGTCCCGCGCATCCGGTGAGCAGCGCGAACACCAGGGCGGAAAGCGCCACCGCGCGCGTGCAGAGCCTCACGATCGGATCAGAAGAAGCTGCTGTCCGGCAGGGCCGCGCCGTTCACGGCGATGTCGCCGAGCACGCGGGCCTTGTAGACGGTCGGGTTGTGCGAGAACAGGGTTCGCAGGTTGCGCCAGTGCCGGTCCAGCAGCGCCGACGCTTGCACGGCGGAGGCCCCGCCGGCGTCGAACACCCGCGACGCCGCCCGCAGCGCGGGTTCCTGGATCGCGACCTTGACCCGCGCGGCGGCGATCGACGCCGCGGCTTCCAGCTCGGGATCGATCCCGGTGTGGCGGGCGGCCTCCAGTGCGGGGGCGACCTCGGCGGCCGCGGCGCGCACCAGCGCCTGCGCGGCGTAGGCCACCGCGTCGATTTCGCCGACGATCTGCAGCAGCTGCGGGTCGGCGGTGGGGTCGTCGACGGTGGCGAAGGTGTAGGTGCGGCGCCGCCCGCGCACCAGGGCCGCCGCGTCGGCCGCCAGGGAGCGCAGGATGCCGGCGGCGACGGCGTGCAGGTACAGCTGCACCAGCGCGCCGCGGGCCCGGTTCACCCCGATCGTCGCCCCGAGGGGGAACACCTCGTCCGCTTCGACCGCGACGTCGTGGAAAACCGTGGTGCCGCTGCCGGTTTGCCGTTGACCGATGCCGTCCCAGTCGTCGAGGTGTTCGACGCCGGACCGGTCCACGGGGATCACCACCGCGGTCGGAACGCCGTCGTCGTCCTGCGCGGTGATGCGCAGGTAGTCGGAGAACTGGGCGCCGGTGCTGTAGAACTTCCTGCCGCGCAACCGCAACCCGTCGTCGGTGGCGACCAGCCGAGTGTCCCGGTTGTTGCCGCCGACCGACTTCTGACTCTGCTCGGCGTTCGCGCCGCCGATCAGGCCGCCTTCGGCCACCACCGCGATCCACCGGTCACTGCCCGCGCGCTGCGGTTTCAGCTGCAGCTCCTCGACCAGGGCGTAGTGGATGCGCAGGATGTGCGCCAGATCCGGGTCCGCCGCGGCCAGCGCGACGAGGTGGTCGAAGAATTCCGGCACCGTGTAGCCCGCGCCACCGAGTTCGCGCGGCAGCCGCACCGCGCCCAGCCGGTGATCGCGAACGAGTTTCAGGCCGCGCAACGGCGGCTCGGTGCCGCCGTCGGCCAGGCGCAGCCGGTAGTCCGCGGCGATTTCGGCGAGGACGTCCGGAGTTGAAACGTCGGTACCAGAGCCAACGGGCATGCGCGTCAAGACCTTCCACGTGGGGCCCGGTGTTTCCCGGACCAGCCCCACAAGCTAGGCGGCCGCCGGGCCCACCGGCAACGGTTTACACCGTCACAATTTTTAAGGCAGTGGCCCTGTGCCCAGCCGTTTTTCGGCGCCGCCCCCGCGCGACCGTTGCATCGCCGCAGCGCCCACGTAGCCTCGGGATTCGTGTCCTTAACCCTGGGGATCGAGGTCGCCGGCGACGGGATCGGCACCGGCCCGCGTGCGCACGGCATCGCCGCGCTGGCGCGCCGGCTGGAGGCCGCCGGCGTGCATTACTGGGTGGTGGGCGCCGACCGCGGCGAGCAGACCGGCGTCGCGCCCAGCCTCGACCCGTCGCTCGTCGCCACCGTGGCGGCCCGGCACACGGCCGAGCTGGGTCTGGTGGTCGCGGCGTCCACGCACCGCGACCACCCGTACAACTTGGCGCGCCGGCTGCTGTCCGTCGATCACGCCGCCCGCGGGCGGGTCGGCTGGTTCGCCCTCGACGCCGACCGTCGCATCGGGCTCAACGCCGCCGCCGACACCTGGACCGGTGCCACCCTGGCGCCGGCCCACACCACGGAGTCGATCGACGCCGTGCGGATCCTCTGGCGCACTTGGCCGTACGCGTCGCTGCGGGGTGACCGCGCGGCCGGCGTCTTCGCCGACATCACCCAGATCCGGCGCGCCGACACCGGCGGCGCCTACCGCATCACCGGGCCCCTGAACGTCCCCGGGTCGGTGCAGGGCGACTTGCCGGTATGGCGGCACCCCGGGCCGGGCGCCCGGGGAGCCGACCTCGTCGTCGTGGAGGACGGTGACCCGGTGCCGTCGGGCGCGGTCGTGCGGTTGCGCGAGGCCGACGACGCGACGCTGGCCCGGGTGGCCCGCACGCCGGGGGCGGTCGGTGCGCTGCTGCGGTCTGCTGTTCGCACGATCAATGTCGTTGGGGTGATACGGAGAAGCGA